>CAMOSR010000005.1 GCA_946625165.1 uncultured Bacillota bacterium | reverse complement strand
CACCTGGTTTGGGACCAGGGGGTTGCAGGTTCAAATCCTGTTTTCCCGACCATTGAAATTTAAAAGTCTTTGAAATATAAGACTTTTTCTTATTTTATAAGGGTTTTTGAGGGTTATTTCAAGGCGCTTTGTCAAGCATTATTTTTGATAAAAAAGCATTGTTTTTGACAAAAACAAGACCAAAACAAGACCAAATATTTCAAAAATACATAGACTGTGTTATAATACACATAGGAGGTTAAGTAAAATGAAAGAAAAAAATTATGATTATGGCAGAACAGAAAAAATTGATGACTATGCTAGAATGCAAGCAAGAAAAAGAGAAATAGAAAAAGAAACAGCTGCAATATATGATGAACAACAAGCAAGAAAAAGAAGAATAGAAAAAGAAACAGCTGCAATATATGATGAACAACAAGCAAGAAAAAGAAGAATAGAAAAAGAAACAGCTGCAATATATGATGAACAACATAGAAATGGAAGAAGTAGATAAAATTTTACAAAAAATTATCTATTAAAACAAGACCAAAAACAAGATTAAACTAAAATTCAATAGATCAAAGTGTATTGAAAATAAAGGGGAAATAGAAATTAGATTCACATTACTGTTTTCCCGACCATTGAAATTTAAAAGTCTTTGAAATATAAGACTTTTTCTTATTTTATAAGGGTTTTGAGGAGTATTTCGAGATATTTCGCCGATCGTTATTCTTGTTAAAAAACCTTAATTTTTCATGTTTTTTTGTTTTGCCTAATAAATATAAATAATAAGCATATAGATATATCCATAGTAGTGGTATAATAATTTACAGTACTAAATAAAAATAATTGATAACAATGATTATTTGGGGAGCGAAAGACAAATGAAAAAAGTGATACTTAAAATAGAAGGAATGAGCTGTAGTGCCTGTCAAAATAGAGTAGAAAAATATTTAAACAAACAAGACGGTGTTAATGCATCAGTTAATTTAGTTATGGCCCAAGCTTTAATAAAATATGATGAAGAAAAAGTGACACTAAATGATTTAGATAGATTCGTTGAAGAATCAGGATATAAAAGTTTAGGAGTATATAATAAAAAGGAAGAAGAAAAAAAGGACAATAGTAAATATTACCTTATAAGCTATGCCATTTTAACTGTAGTATTAATGTATATATCTATGTCGCATATGCTAGAACTTCCTATTATTCCATTTCTACACATGACAAGGCATCCAATTTATTATGCAATAACCTTATTACTTTTAACTATTCCATTTCTAATATATGGACTTGATATCATAAAAAGTGGTATTGGAAAAATGTTACACAAAAGTCCAAACATGGACACACTAGTGACGATAGGCGTTCTTGCAAGCTTTATATATAGTCTAGCAAACCTAATTATCATAATCACTCAAAAAGAAAAGTTAGTCGAACACCTATACTTTGAATCTTCAGCTATGATTATCTATTTTACTAAATTAGGAAGATTCATTGATAAAAAATCAAAAGAAAAAACTAAAGAAGCTATTAAAGAACTTGTTCAAATAACACCATCAAGCGCCACTATAAAAACCGAAGATGGGGAAAAAGAAATAACCATTGATAAAGTAAAAAAAGACGATATTTTAATATGCAAACCAGGCATGAAAATAGCTGTAGATGGGACAATCATGTCAGGAGTAGCCCATCTAGATGAAGCCTTCATTACTGGAGAGTCCATACCAAGTAAAAAAAGCACAAATGACAAAGTTATTGCTGGAAGCATAAACATAGATGGGTATATTGAATATAAAGCCGAAAAAATTGGAAAAGACTCTACTATTTCAGAAATAGTTAGATTAGTCGTTGAAGCAACAAACACAAAAGCCCCAATTGCTAGAATAGCTGATATTGTGTCCAGTTATTTTGTGCCTGCAATTATCATAATAGCCATATTAACTTTTATAACATATTTGTTACTCGGAAAAGAATTTAACGAAGCTATAATTTCATTTGTAACAGTCCTAGTTGTTGCTTGCCCATGTGCCCTAGGACTTGCTACCCCACTGGCAGTAGTTGTTGGCGAAGGGGTAAGCGCAAAAAAAGGAATATTAGTTAAAGATAGTAGTACACTGGAAAAAGCTTATAAAGTAGACACAATAGTTTTCGATAAAACAGGTACATTAACCCATGGAAACCTAAAAATTTCAGAAATAGAAAACTACTCCGATTATAGCAACAAAAAAATATTAAATATAGTATCAAGCATTGAAAATAAATCCACCCATCCTATTGCTAGAGCCTTTAAAGAAATAACTCCAGACCACAATGTCTCAAAATTTAAAAACATTCCAGGAATAGGGCTTTCAGCTGTTATAAATAATAAAAATATTTATGTTGGAAATAATAGAATATTAAAAAAAATAGGTATAAAAAACAAATACGAAGAGACCGAAAAAAAACTAATTCAAAAAGGAAATAGTATCATCTATGTTATCGAAAATAAAACAATTATAGCCATTATTGGTGTTAAAGACGTTGTAAGAGATAATGCTAAAAAAACTATAAAAAAGCTAAAAATAATGAATAAAAAAATTATAATGCTTTCTGGTGATAATGAATATACATCAAACATTATTGGCAAATACTTACAGATAGATAAAGTAATTGCAAAAGTTTTACCTAAAGAAAAAGAAAAAGTATTAAATGACCTTATAAAAAATAATCACAAAGTAATGATGGTTGGAGATGGAATAAATGACGCTCCTGCACTTGCTACGTCATCAGTAGGAGTAAGCATAAATAGTGGAACTGATATTGCCGCAGATTCATCAGATGTCATATTAATGAATGACGACCTAAGTAAAATAATTGATTTATTAAATATCAGTAAAAAAACAATAAAAATAATAAAGCAAAATTTATTCTGGGCATTTTTCTATAACATATTAATGATACCAATTGCTATAGGAATATTAAAACCAGTTGGCATAAGCATAACTCCAATATTTGCTAGTCTATCCATGACCATAAGCAGTTTAACCGTTGTATTTAACTCATTAAGGCTTAAGTATTAATCATACTACTCATAAAAACCAAATAAAACTGTCAAAAACAGTTTTATTTTATATTAATATCAACAATATCCGAAATGGGAATAAGTTCATTTTCCATAGTAATTAGATGAGTACTATTTCTTCCCACTATTCTTTTAGTAATAGTTTCATTTTTAAGCTTTATTGTAACATCAGCCTTATAAATATAGTTGGGAGAATTAAAAATATCATTTATTTTTTGATTAATATTTTTCTTCGGTGCGCCTACACTATTTACTTTATCCTCTATCTTATCATATACCTTATTATCATGGTCAGAATAGAAAACATTTTCATTATTTCCTGCATTTTTATCTACTTTATTGGCAAAAACTTTAGGCAGTTTCTTCTCCAATATAATCACCTCTACCAAATATTATGCAAATTAAATTAAAATTTGCTAAAAAAATTATTAATTCTTACTGTAGATACTATTCCTAGTATAAATAATAATATTCCAGTTATAAGTTCACTGATATTAAAACTATTTTTAAGTAGTTCATCAAACATAGCCCATAACGAGCCTCCCATAAACCCAAGCACACAGAAATAAGCAGAAGGCTTATACCTTCTAAACACAAAATTTAATACTCTACAAACCATTATAGTACTAACTATAAAACCTAAAATAAATAAAAAACTAACACTAAAAGGAGCCTTGAAAGTTAGAATGCTGTTAATCACGTCAAGTAAACTTTCATACCATCCTAGAGCCATAAATATAGCAGTTCCACTAATACCAGGAATAATAGTAGTAAGTGATTCAATAACCCCCATCAAAAAGTAATGATTAATGGAATCATTACTACCACCACTTAAATTAGTAAAAATAAGAATTAAAATAAATGAAATTAGAAAAATAACAATACTCGAAAATTTATAGTCGTTTTTTTGAAATTCAGACGTTATTTCCGGCAAGCCGCCAATAATTAAACCAGCAAAAAACAACATTGTGGGAATGTAGTATTGGCTTAAACACCACTTCACACACATACTAAATAATATAATTCCACCGCTCACACCAATTAACAGAAAAAATAAAAATTTAAAATCATCTAGCTTTGCCTTCAGTGGATGACCTATAATATCTAACACTCTTTCATATACTCCCAAAGATATAGAAAGCATAGCCCCACTAACTCCTGGAATAATTTTCGCAATACCTATTATAAGCCCTTTAAATGCAAGTAATATATAGTTCATATTTAAATATATGCACAAATAGAAAATTGATTAAATAAAAATAACATATCAAATATGCTATTTTTATCGGCAAGAAAAGCCTTCTTTTTCATAATAGGACTTAATACTCTTTTTAGAGCCATTACTATCAAAACCAGTAGTCTTTTTGTCATCATTATCCATCTTTTTAAGATTAAATTTGATATTAGCGCTAATAACATTATTAGAACTGCTTATATCAGCTTTTATACCTTTTTTATTTTTATAAACTTCTAAGATTTTTTTAAACCTATCAACCATTACATCAGAATAATCCTTATATTCATCATCAATACTCATAGTAGTTTTTAAATCCGCATTTGATATACTCTTGTTTTCAAACAATATCGAAACTTGATACTTAACCTTACCAGTATCATTTTTTTCTTCTTTTGTACATATAAGTGATTGTTTACCGCAACCAGAAAGTAAAATACAAAAGATAAATATAATTAACAATCTAAATTTTTTCATCAATATCACCTAAAATAAATATACACTCAACAAAACAAATAATCAAGGTGTCAGTTAAAATACGTATTAAGAAAATTACTTAAAAATATATAAATAAAATACCCCTGCGCCTATAATTAATAATTGTAAGCTTGCTATTCATATCAATTTAAACTTTCAAAATAATAGTTCAAATTTTTTTAATATTTCTTATTTTTCAAAGTTAACAGTTATATTACTATTACCTAAATTAGGCAAGTTATCAATATGACCTATTTTAGTATAGCTATAATTTGTATCGAATGATTTGTAGAATATCACTAAGCAATTGCTTCCATATAACATTACATCACCAGCTTCAATATGCTTTGGATTAGATGCATTTGTAGGAAGATTAACATCCAAATAAACATATTTTTCATTACCATTTAATTCACTCATATTAAATTCTTGAGAAAACTTATTTGCAAAAATTTGAGCTGTCTCATTATCTTCCAGTTTTAACACATATCTATTACCATTAATTATTACATTGATACTTATAATAGATTCCATATTATCTTCGGACCTGCTTTCCTTATCAATACTTATTTTTTCCATAGGCTCTTTATTACCAGAATTATTATTTGTATTTCCGGTATTAAAACACCCAGTAACGACAAATAAAATGATTAATATACCTAATAATTTTTTCATTATTTTAGATTTTTCACGAAGAAAGATTCTAGTTTATCAAAAGGTATTTTGGCAACGTTATCATATAAATCAATGTGTTCCGCATCTTTAACAAAATATAATTCTTTAGGCTCTAGTGCTTTTTCGTAAGCAACCTCACTAAACGATTTAGAGTGAGCTTTATCGCCAGCAATAAACAATATTGGCCTCGGAGATATTTCATCAATATAATTTAAACAACTAAACTGCATCATAGATAATTGGGATGTTGTAGTAAATCCCCCTCTTGCATTTGGATGGTGCCCTCTAGGTACAGCATAAAACCTATTCCATTCATTTGTAATAGAATCAGTTTGAGGCAATGCTTCTACATCCTTGTAAGGAACCTCTGGAAATGATGGGATATATTCAGGATATCCATTTTCAAAATCTACCCACCTTTGTTTACACAGAGCTTTTTTCATGTCATCGATAGCTTCTTTTGATAAACCCATCATGTCTCTAACATTAGAAATATCATACATCGATGTAGTCGCCACTGCCTTAATTCTCGTGTCTACTGAAGCTGCCGATAAAGAAAAACCACCAGAACCACATATACCAATTACACCAATTTTTTCCCTATCGACAAAAGGCACCCTTACTCCTAAGTAATCTACGCACGCTGAAAAACTTTCTGCAAAAAGACTAGGATCTGATACATTTCTTGGTTCTCCACCAGATTCACCCATATAAACTTGATCAAAAGTTAATACGATAAAACCTCTTTGAACTAGTTCATTCGCATAAACACAAGGGCCTTGTTCCTTCGTGCCACCATAAGGTGCTCCAACTATAATAGCAGGATATTTTACATTTTCATCTAAATCTTTTGGAGTATATAAATCTCCACCGATTGCTATTCCATATCTGTTATTAAATCTTACATGTTTTCTTTTAACGTTTTCATTTAGTTTTGTAATATAACCATAAGCCACATCATATTCCTCCTTTGAATTGACACAATTAATTTATGTCTTACTATGATTATAACATCCAAAACACATATTAGGTCAAGCAAAACAAAAAAAGTTAATAACTTAAAAGTTGCAAGGCTTTCACAAATGACAAAATTTAGATACAATCCGCTAGGCTAATCAATTGATAGAGAATGCTTTGAGATATATTAGAAATCAAAAAAACTTGCGCTAGCCATCTTTTGCTGCATTATTAACTTGAAATACAATTTGTATTAAATAAATAAATATTATATAATAAGCGAAAAAGGAGAAATTTATATGCTTATAAAACAATATAATGGTATGAATATAGAAATTAATAAACAGTACGAATTAATAAGTGCTTTTCACGCCACATTTTTATTAAAACATCCAGAACTAAAAGAAAAAATCGATTTCGTTGAAACACCTAGCACTGAATATATGCAAGAACTAGTTAATTTAATTAATCCAGATAAATATCCTGAAATAATAAAATACATTATGAATTTTACTGATGAATCTGTACATGTTGATATTGCCATTGGTATGAATGATTCTTATGAAATAGATAATGATAAAGCTAAATTAGATATTGCCAAAAGATACATTGAATATGGAACAGCTGAAGGATTTGCTAAAGAAATAAAGGCATTAGCTGCTGATATTAAATGGGATGAATTCTTCGAAAATCATAGAAAAACATATGAAGAATTTGTAGATGAAGTATGTGTGTTTCCTAAAGATTTAGACTTGATTGACATAGAAAAATATTATTCAAAAAAAACAAACAATTATATATTTATTCCCAGTATGCTTATAAATGGTGGTTTTGGCCCTAGTGATAATTGTGGAAACTTGTATTATTTTAAAGGCTTTAGGTATGATGAAAAAGCAAAAGAATTCCTATATGATAATGAATACATTGTAGAATGTTTATTTCATGAATTTTCTCATCCAATAGTAAATCCACTAGTTGATAAATATTTAAGTGGAAGCAGTATATTAGATGATTTTTATGAATTATCAAGAAAAAACAATTTGCATCCAGGATATAGCAGGCTAAAAGAAGCAGTAATGTATGAATACTTAGTGAGGGCAAATGCTTATATTTTAGCAAGTAAATATTTTGAAAATATAGATCCTATAGAAGAAGACTGGATTATACAATATGGATTTACTTACTTACCAGAACTTGTAAAATTCACAAAAGAAAATCTATCCAAATTTAAAACATATGAAGAATTTGTGGAAAAAGCAATTCCCAAATTTATAAACTCATGCCTAATAGAAAAGAATAAATTAAAAACATTAAATAAAGGAGAACAATTATGGAAAAATTAGAAAATCTATATTATGAGGTTGAAAATCCTTTAGCTAACGTAGATAACATAAAAGAATTATTTTTAACGTATATTTTAGCAGGGAAAAAACCGGATGCATTATACAGTAGGATTATAGATGATTATTCACCTGTTAAACCTACCAGCAAGAATAAAGAAAATTATTTTTACTCTTTTCTATTTAAACTTTGGAAAAAACAATTTTCAAAATTAATTATTAAACCAACAGATTTTGAACATTTAGAAACCAACGAATCTTTAAAAGAACTTTTAGCCTTAGGAACATATAAAGATTTAACAACCAAAGACGAAATATTAAATTTTTTTGCTAAGCAAAAAGAAGGAATTGCTAAAAATTTTAATTTCATACATGAAGAAAGCACGTGGAGCCATATATTTTCTGATAATTTTTCGTTTGCTAAGAAAAAAATAGATGACGTGAAACATAGATTATACTTAAACTTAGATAAAGATGACATATATACATTTTGCACATTATTCATTGAAAAATGTGAAGATGAGAACATCCCTTTTAGATTTAAATTTGATAAAGACGGTTATAGAAAGGACAACATTGTAATATATTCATCAGATAAATACATCATTAAACACAAAAAAATAGTAGAAGGGATATTTAAAGAACACAAAGACATCTTGAAAAATGCTAAAAAACCAGCTATTATAGTAGGAAAAATAAAAGAAAAAATAGGATACGGAAGAGAGCCAAAAGAACACCAAGCCGGTTCATCATATACTACTAATAGACTAAATGCAATAAGTGAAATATTTAATCAAACATTTGATGAATGGTTAAAAGAAACCAATGTTATAGTTAATGACAGAAAAATATCTGTAAAAAAATATATCTATGATAAAACAGTAGATTATTGCATAAAAAATAATTTAAAAATTGATGGTGAAATTAGCTGTTTAGAAAGAATAATAGGATATAAAGGAGAAACAATTAATACGCCTGGTGAAGACCTTGGACCTGATGCACATGATCAAATATTTACTTATGTAACAAATCTTATTATAAGTTTAGACAAAGACTTTCTAATTAATTTGCAAAGAGAACTTAAAGAAAAACTTCCAGAATATGAAATTGATGGAAACAATATAAGCTTTAATGCCGATGATTTAGTACACTTTCAAAATTATGAACCAGAAGCTGAAAAGCCAAAACAAACTATCTTACAAACTAGCGAAGACGATGTTATAACATTTATTCATAAAGAAAATTTATATCTGCTTTCAAATAGACAAAGGCCAGAAGATTCAAAAAATAAGATAATCAATATGCTATCAAAACCATATAGTCAATATATAAAAGATGTTGTATATAGCGTTATAAGCCCGAACAGATACATTATTAAAAATACGCAAATTGAATTTACAGTAGATAATGATTATAAATATACATTTGAAGAGCAACCAGATTTCATGCACATATATCATATAAGTCGTGAAGCTGATAATAGCTCCTCTAAACCAAAACATATGAAAAAAATATAACATATGAACAATGAGACACTTTACTATATTCATTATACAATAATAGCTTATCTTAATTATAAATAACAAAAAGTAAGCAAAATAAAAACCCTTATAAAATAAGGGCCAAAATACTATTTTGGTGGAGAATAAGGGACTCGAACCCTTGACCCCCTGCGTGCAAAGCAGGTGCTCTAGCCAACTGAGCTAATTCCCCAAGACAACATTAAGTATACCGTATAAATAAGCAAAAGTCAATATTTTTTGCAAAATTTTATATTAGAGTCAAAAATAATCTATTTTTTAACTGTAATAATAAAAAAACGCGCCATATTATAAATAAATATGATAAAATATATAAATATTGGAGGAATATTATGAATAATTTAGAACTAATTAATGAAGTAAAAGCAAGCATGCCAGAAAGCATCGCCGCAATTGGCTATGGGTCAGGTATATTTAAACAAATTGGCTACGGCAAAGACGAAATTCCTGATAAAGATATAATTTTAGTTGTCGATAATTTTAGACAGTTTTTAATTGATGACTATGACATGAATCCAGAACATTTTTCACCTGATTTTGATAAAAGAGTGCTTCAAGATAAAAAGGACAAATATAAATACTATAAAAACTTAGGATGCTTAAAATTTTACCATAATAACATCCATTATAAAATGATGATTATATCAAATTCAGCCTTAGAATACGATTTAAAAACCTGGGCATATTTTGGCATGGCTGGCAGACTTACAAAACCAATTTTATATGGTGACATTCCTGAAAAATTAGAAAGACTTATTTTAAGAAATAGACAAAACGCCCTAATAACCGCCTTACTATATAACACAGATGACGAAATGTCTAAAGAACAATTATATAAGACAATATCAAAACTTACATATATGTATGACTTCAGAACTATACTTCCAGGCGAAAAAAGGACAAAATCAGATGATATTGTAAATGGCGCAATGAATAAATTTGATGAAAGCTACGCCGAAAGTTCAATAATAACTGTTAATAATGGACTTATTACAAACCCTCATCCAATAGAATTAATTGACACACTTCCAGTAAGTCTTGCAAACCACCTATATGATGAATTAAAAATAGACAGTTCAAATGATTTAACTAAGCAAGATATAGAAAGAGTAAAAAAAGCTATAGAAAAATACTTTAGAAAAACAAACCTAATAAATTCCATTAGACTTGCCATTAGCAGTAGTTCAACACTAGGGAAAAAAGAAACAGTAAAACACGCAGTTCAAAAGTTTCAAAAACATCTAAAAAAATAAAAACCATTTTTGACTTTATACGTTAAATTTGCTATAATTGGGGCGCATAGTTAGGTGGTTTAAAATGAAAATAAAATCAGTAGATTTAACTATTTCTGCCATTAGAAGAAGTCAGTATCCAACTGATAACAAAGCAGAATACTTATTAATTGGAAGATCTAATGTCGGAAAAAGCAGTTTTATAAATACAATTATAAATAGGAAAAATTTAGCCAGAACTTCAAGCCGACCAGGTAAAACGCAAACGATAAATTTTTATAATGTAAATGATGAATTTTATCTAGTAGATGCACCAGGATATGGTTATGCCCAGGTTAGCAAAACCAAAAGAAAAAAATTTGGTCTAATGATTGAAGACTACATCATTAATAGAAAAAATTTAAAATGCGTTTTTTTACTAATAGATTTTAGACATAGACCTACTAACGATGACATCATCATGTATAACTTTTTAAAGTATTATAAGATTCCGACAGTCATTGTCGCAACAAAATCAGATAAAGTAGGAATAACTGTCAGTCAAAAACAACGGAACATGATTTTAAATGATTTAGATTTAGTCGTCGGTGACGAATTTATAACATTTTCAAGCATGAATAAAGATGGTAAAGAAGAAGTTTATAAAAAAATTGAAAGAACAATGTAATTATATCTCATAAACCTAAAAATTTCATAAACTATTTTTAGGTGATAAGATGAAACTTACTAAAGGTGAAAATATAACCATTTATCTTAATAAACAATATATAAAAAACATTGACCTAAAAGATAGAGAAAAAGCTGAAAAACTTATTTATAAGATAAATCAAAAATATAATATAGAATTATATGGTTACTACGAAACTAAAATATACATAGATAAAAATTACGGAATAATAATAGACATCAAAAAAGAAGAGTTAGAATACATGGATTATTTTAATGAAAGTTTAGAAATGAACATTGAAATAATTGAAGACTCTTTTTTATATAAAATAGAAGATATATTCAGCATAAAAAAAACAGATAAATTTATATTGAGAAAATATGAAGACAACATCTATTTAGAAGCCGAAAGTATTTCAGATATTGAGATGGGTATAATATTAGAAAATGCCCAAATCATATATGGAAAAGAAGCAAATACTATAAAAAATAGAAGTAAAATAATAAAGCCGGAGGTGATAGTATGAAAAAACCAGTAATCGCACTAGTTGGAAGACCAAACGTCGGTAAATCGACATTATTTAATCGTTTAACTCAAAGTAGACAGGCCATTATCGAAGATACCCCAGGAGTAACTAGAGATAGAATATATGGAACAGTAAAATTTCAAGATTATTCTTTTTTCCTTATAGATACAGGCGGTATTGAAATATCTGAAGGCGGATTTAACGCAGAAATAAAAGGACAGGCCGAACTAGCAATCGATGAATCAGACATTGTCTTATTTATAGTTGATGGAAAAGAAGGCCTAACCACCAGTGACTATACCGTTAGAGATATATTAATGAAAAGTGGGAAAAAAGTAATAGTTGTTATCAACAAAGCCGATTCCAAAATATTTAAACAACACGAATATGATTTTTATAGTTTAGGGTTTGAAAATTACGTTAATATAAGTGCCGAGCAAAACACCGGAATTTATGATTTGCTAGAAATAATAACTAAAGACTTTAATAAAATAGAAGACGACTATGACGAAGAAACAATAAAATTTTCAATAATTGGAAGACCAAACGTTGGGAAAAGCAGTTTAGTAAACGCCTTATTAAATGAAGAAAGAGTAATAGTAAGTGAAGTTGCTGGGACAACAAGAGATGCTGTCGACACCCCATTTACTTATCATAATCAAGATTTCATCGTTATTGATACTGCTGGCATGCGTAAACGCGGAAAAATATATGAAAATGTCGAAAAATATAGCCTCCTTAGATCATTAAAAGCCATCGACCGTTCAGATGTATGCGTTATTGTAATAAACGCCGAAGAAGGAATCATCGAACATGACAAACACATAGCTGGATACGCTATAGAAGCCGGAAAAGCTGTCATAATAGCCGTTAATAAATGGGATTTAATAGAAGATAAAGACAAAGCCATGAAAGACTTTACCAAAGATATAAGAAATCAGTTTCAATTTATGCCATATGCACCAATTGTCTTCCTATCAGCCCTAACTAAAAAGAGAATTCATACCCTCATGCCTCAAATAATTAAGGTAAATGAAAATGCCCATAGAGAAGTAAAAACAAGTGCCCTTAATAATGTTATCACAGATGCATACTCACTTAATCTGCCACCAACATATAAAAATAAAAGATTAAAAATATACTTCTCAAATCAGGTCAGCACATGCCCTCCAACCTTTAATATTTCAGTTAATAGTAAAGGCCTTATTCACTTTTCATATAAAAGATATTTAGAAAACAAAATAAGAGAAAACTTTGACTTCGAAGGTACGCCAATAGTCTTAAATTTTAAAAATAAAGGTGAAGAATAAGTACAAAACTAAACCTCCTACATATATTAATTTAGGAGGTTTTAAAATTGAAATTTTCAGATAGTTTTTTTAATAGAGTTGAAAAAAAGACAAATGTAAATAAACAAACAATCCTTAATTTAGCCAAAAAATTACAAGAAAATGATATGAAAAATGAAGGAACTTTAAGAGAAGTCATTGATGAATTGAGCCGAATGACAGGAAGAAAAGTAACCAAGGAAAAACAAGACAAGATTATTGAAGCAGTTATCAATGATAAAGTTCCTAAGGACATTGACAAAATGATATAAGATGCACGTGCATCTTTTTGCTTTGAAAAACTGTGGGATTTTTGAGCAAAAATATAAAAAGTCGTGAAATTTTTGTTAATAAAAAAAGCTTGATTGAAATATACTAATATAATATAATTATAAATACCGATCAAAAAAAGGCTTATAAAGGAGAATAAGAAATGAAAAAAATTATATTTGAAGGTTGTGGAACAGCAATTGCCACACCATTTACCGAAGAAGGAATAAACTTTGAAGAATTTAAAAGACTAATTGAAAACCAAATCGAAAACGAAATAGATGCCATTATCGTCTGTGGAACTACTGGTGAATCAGCAACCATGTCGAAAGAAGAAAAAAAACAACTCATAAATTACGCTATCGATGTAATTGGCGGAAGAACTAAAGTAATAATTGGAACTGGTAGTAACAACACCAAAAATGCCATTGAAATGTCTAAATACGCCGAGGAAGCTGGTGCCGATGGTATTCTAGTAGTTACACCTTATTACAATAAAACATCACAGAAAGGCTTAATAGAATACTACAAAACTATCGCAAACTCCGTATCTTTACCAATTATTATGTATAGCGTACCATCAAGAACCGGTGTGAATATAAATCCTGAAACATGCTTAGAACTTTCAAAAATAGATAATATAGTAGCTATAAAAGAAGCCAGTGGTAACATATCACAAGTAGCTAAAATATCTAGCTTATGCAAGAGTGATTTAACTATATATTCAGGAAATGATGACCAAATTTTACCAGTCCTTTCACTAGGTGGAAAAGGTGTAATCTCAGTTTTATCAAATATTATGCCTAAATATACCCATGATATGGTAAAAGCCTATCTTGATGGAGATGCCAAAGAGGCTAGTAAAATGCAATTAGAAGTAATAGACTTAATCGAAGCTTTATTTATCGAAGTAAATCCAACTCCAGTAAAGTATGCATTAAACCTAATGGGATATGATTACGGAACACCAAGATCACCATTAATCGAACCAACTGACGAAAATAAAGAAAAAATTGCTAAAGTTTTAACTAAACACAAATTACGCTAAAGATCACGACATCGTGATTTTTTTCATATATTAAAAAAAACTACATATATTTAACTAGATTATAGAAAGTAGGGAAAATATGGAAAAAATAGATATTATAAAAAACATTACTGAAAGAACAGGTGGCGATATATATTTAGGCATAGTAGGGGCAGTAAGAACAGGAAAATCAACATTTATAAAAAAATTCTTAGAAAATTTAGTTATTCCTAATATTGAAGATGAATATGAAAGAAAAAGAACCCTAGACGAAATACCACAGTCTGCACAAGGAAAAACCATCATGACTACCGAGCCTAAATTTGTTCCAAGCAATGCCACCAAAATCAAAATTGATGACTTTAGTGCTGACGTTAGATTGGTTGATTGTGTTGGTTATATAATTGAAGGTGCTAAAGGATATGAAGATGAAAACGGACCAAGAATGGTTCATACTCCTTGGTATGAAGAAGCCATACCATTCGTCGAAGCAGCTGAAATAGGCACAGAAAAAGTTATTAAGGATCATTCAAGTATTGGAATTTTAGTAACGACAGACGGATCAATAGGGGAGTTTGAAAGAAATGCCTATATTGAAGCTGAAAGTAGAATTGCCGGAGAACTCAAAGAAATTGGTAAACCATATATTGTCGTATTAAACACCACCCACCCAATGTTACCAGAAACAGAAAACTTAGCCGAAAATTTAAGAAAAGAATACGGAGTACCAGTACTCCCAATGAATATTGAAAATATGAGTGAAAGAGATGCCTACAGTATCTTGAGAGAAGCATTATTTGAATTCCCGGTAAACTGCATAAATATTGAAATCGCCGACTGGGTAGCTTGCTTATCACCAAACAACTTTTTAAAGAAAGCTTATATTGATACTATTAAAGAAAGCATTGAACCAATCGATAAAATACGTGACATAGACACAATAACCTCAAAACTAGAACAGTGTGAGTTTATAGAAAAAGCATATTTATCAGAAGTAGATACCGCAACAGGAGACGTTAGAGTAACACTAAAGACACCAAATCACCTGTATAATCAAGTTTTAAAAGACATTATCGGCATAGATATTACTAGCCGATCACAATTACTAAGTTTATTCCAAGATTACGATGAAGCAAAAAAAGAATATGATCAAATTAAAGATGCCCTTAAAATGGTAAAAACAACAGGATATGGAGTGGCTTCGCCAACTCTCACAGATATGACTTTAGAAACACCAGAAATTATCAAACAAGGAAGCAGATATGGTATTAAATTAAAAGCTGTAGCCCCTTCAATTCATATGTTTAGAGTAGATGTTGAAAGCACATTTGAACCGATCATTGGATCTGAACTTCAAAGTAAGGAATTAATCAATTACTTAATGAAAGATAGAGAAACCGATAGTGAAAACATTTGGAAAAGCGAAATATTTGGTAGAAGCTTAGATGTCATTGTAAAAGAGGGAATTCAGGCCAAACTCTCATTAATGCCTGAATCTGTAAGATACAAACTAAAACAGACACTTTCTAAACTAGTTAATAAAGGTTCTAGTAATTTATTTGCCATTGTAATTTAAAAGTACTCAAAAGTGAAATTAATCCATTTTGGACACAAAAAAGATCTTTAAAAATAACACCTCAAGAAAAAACGGTGTTATTTTTAGAAATGAACGTAGCGGAGTATTAAAAGTAATTATTACTTTAAATGAACATACAAAAGATAAGAAAAAGACGAAGCATTAATATTTTATTATATATAATAAAATGAAAAACACTACACATTTTTCAAATTGAAAGAATAAAAAAGTAAACATTAAGTTATAAAATCAAAAAAACCCAAAAAAATAATCAAAAAAGCTTAAATTATATTGATTTTTCTTGCCAAAAATGGTACCATTTAAATGTAAGCAAGATAGCTTAACAAAATACAAGGGAGGTATTTAAAATGACAAAACAAAATTTAGTAAACTATATTGCTGAAGAAACTGGACTTACAAAGGCTGATGCCACTAGAGCATTAGATGCAGTTTTAAGCGGAATTGTTGAAGGACTAAAAAAGGAAGGAAAAGTTACTCTAACAGGATTTGCAACTTTCACTAAACAACACAAAGATGCAAGAAAAGGACGTAACCCAAGAACTGGTGAAACTGTAACTATTCCTGCAAGAAACGCTGTTTCTATCAAAGCTGGATCTAAACTAAAAGATGCATTAAACTAAGGCTTTGCGCCTTTTTTTAATGTAAAAATGGAGATGAACTTATGTACGAAACAGCTCTAAGATTATTACAAAAAATTAGTAGCTTTGGCTACAAAGCCTACATAATAGGTGGTTATCCAAGAGATCTATATTTAAAAAGAAGCAGCAGTGACGTTGATATATGTACAGACGCCACACCAATGGAACTCCACAACATTTTTTCTGAAATTGTTTGGAGTAGTTCCGAATACGGTTCAGTAACTGTTATCTTTGAAAATATCAAATTTGAAATTACAACCTTTAGAAAAGAATTTAATTATAAAGATAATAGACATCCTGAAAAAATAGAATATGTGGACACATTAGAAGAAGACATAGTAAGAAGAGATTTTACAATTAATACTCTAGCTATAGATAAAGATGGAAACAAAATAGATTTATTAAACGCACAAAAAGATTTAGACAGAAAAATAATAAAAATGGTGGGAAATCCTAAAATAAGATTGAAAGAAGATGCTTTAAGAATTTTAAGAGCGATTAGATTTGCCACAACCCTAAATTTTGAATTAGATCCCACTTTAAAACTATATATCAGAAGACATGGACATTATTTAAGAAAAATATCAAACGATGTTAAGAAAAACGAATTAGATATAATTTTTTCAAACTCGAATAAAGCTTACGGCATAAAACTAATATTAGATTTAAAATTGGCCGGGCACCTAGATATACCTGAATTAAGAAATATTAAAATAACACCTTCTATGATTGTCACCTGGGCCCAGCTAAATGCCATACATAAATATAATTTTAACTCAATAGAAAAGGAAAGTATTCTTAAAATTAACGAAGTTAAAGATAAGAATATCTTAGATAGAGATATCTTATATCGCTACGGCTTATATACCTGTACAATGGCCGCTGAATTAAAAGGCATTGATAAAAAGAAATTAAATGAGGAATTTGCCAAAATGCCGATTAGGAGCAAGCTCGATATAGCATTAACTCCAATTGAGATATGTGAAATACTAGAAAAAGAAGCAGGTCCATTTTTAAAGCCAATAATCACAGATTTAGAAAGTAAAATATTAAATGAAAAAATACCTAATACTAAAAGTGATATAGCCGATTATATAAAAGAAAAATATTTAAATAAGTAAAAGAGCATGAGCTCTTTTATTTTAATATAAATACTTTTCAAAATTAAATAATTAAGATATAATAAATTACAAGGTGATAATTATGACAGGTAAAATAATTGAACTTATAAAAAATGGTAGCTTTTTTGTTCCAACACTACTTTTAACAAACTATAAAAAATTAAACATCACCGACAAGGAGTTGATTTTAGTTATATATTTAATAAATAATACTGAATTCGACCCCGAAAGAATATCAAAAGATTTAGATATAAATGTTCCAGAGGTGTTAAAAATGATTGATAGTTTGTCTAAAAAAGACATTTTAAAATTAAAAATGACTACAGAAAAAGTGTGCGAAGAGAAAATTATTTTAGACGAACTTTATAATAAACTAGCACTCCTTATTATAAATGAAAAAGAAGAAAAACAAACGACAATTTACGATAGATTTGAACAAGAATTTGCAAGAACTCTAAGCCCAATGGAATATGAAATAATAGGCGCCTGGCTAGATAATAACTTTACTGAAGAAATAATTGAAGAAGCTTTAAAAGAGTCAATATATAATGGTGTAACTAATTTAAGATACATTGATAAAATATTATCAGAATGGCAAAAGAAAGGCATTAAAACTAAAGCAGACATAAAAAATAATAACGGAAATCGTCAGAAAAGCCCAAAGAAAGAAGTATTCGAATATGACTGGCTCAATGAAAATGATTGAACAATATTTGGATGAGTTATTTCCAAACCCAAAATGTGAGTTAAATTATAATAAAGATTATGAATTATTACTTGCTACCATGCTAAGTGCTCAAACTACTGATAAAAGAGTTAATATGGTTACAGCTATCTTATTTGAAAAATATCCAAATTTAAAATCTTTAAGCAAGGCTAACATAAAAGAAATTATGGAAATAATTAAGCCTATCGGTACATTTAGAAAAAAAGCCTATAATTTAATCGAAATAGCCAAAAGATTAGAAGAAGATTATGATGGAAATCTTCCAAATAATAGAGAATATTTAGAAAGCTTACCTGGAGTAGGCAGAAAAACCGCTAATGTTGTACTAAGTAATATATATAATGTACCATGTATAGCAGTCGATACTCATGTTGCGAGAGTAAGTAAAAGATTAAAACTCGCTAAAGCAACCGATGATCCATCAGTAATCGAAAAGAAATTATCAAGAAAATTCAAAAGAGAAGATTTATGCAAAAGACACCACCAAATGGTATTATTTGGAAGGTATTATTGTACAGCTAGAAATCCTAAATGCGAAAGCTGCAAGTTAAAAGAAATATGCAATTACTTTAAGTAATTGTATTTTTTAATGCAAAAGAAAAGAAATAGATAATTCTATTCCTTAACTTCAGTAGTAACCGTAACTTCAACTTTACCAACACTAATATCTGCATACTTAACATCGTAAGTAACAAGATAAGTTCCAGGCTTGTTTGATATATCATTTATTTCAGCTTTTTGATTGGTTGCTTTATTGATAATGTTTCCTCTTACTGTAGTAACTTCAGAAGTAATATCATCGCCATTTGCAGTAACTTTAATCTTAGACTTAGGATCATGACTAAAATTCTTTCCAGTTTCATGAGTAATAGTATAACTTTCTGGGCTAATTTTAACATCACCAGCTGATATACCTTTATAATCTACTGTAACCTCAGCCCCAGAACTTGCAGCACCCTTAAAGATTGAATAAGTTGCCTTAACTACAAGTTTAGGTGAATTAATGTTAGGAAGTTTAACTGTTGCACTATTAGCATCAGTAGTAGTAAGTAAACTTAATCCATCGCCTGACTTGACATACACATCATATACCACAGAACCTAAAACGCTTCTATTATAATTCATAATATAATTTAAGAATGAACTTTGATCTCTACCTGAAGAGTAAGCCTTATTAACATGACCTTTCCAATAGTCTTCATTAAGCCCTTCAGGAGTTCCTATAGCATTCCAAGTAAGCGTAGCTGAATTACCATTAACAGTTGCTTTTAAACCAGTGACATTAGATAAAGTATTAAATCTGGCTGATACTTCAGTTGGCTTACTGCTAGCCTTAAATAATTCTACTGTTTTTGCCTCACTTGGAGTATTAGCACTTGGAAGTAACGCCTCTCCACAATTTCTTTCTACTGTAACTTCAACCAAATCGTTAGGCTTACTAAATTTAGCTCCAGCTTTAAAGAAGTTTTTGGCTACTGCCTGGAATAATCTAGAATTTTGGCTAGACCCAAATTTATTGTAACCATCATTATTAGACTCATAACCATACCAAACAGCAATAGCGTAATCAGGACTAATACCAGCCACCCATAAGTCATTAACAGCATTATCAGGCAAATGTCTAATAGCTTTTGTTTTCTTATCATAGTTCGTTGTACCAGTTTTAGCACCAAATTCAGCCCCATTAATATTGTTATATTTTCCTAAAGCATTTTGCCCCGTATCTATCAACATACTAGTAACCATATATGCGGTCTCAGGACTCATAACTTTTACTTTTTCTATTTCATTTTCGTAGATTTTACCATCTTTGTCAAACTCTATTTTAGTAAAGCTATATGGCTCTACATAGAAACCTCCATTGGCAAAAGTCTCATAAGCCCCAGCAACAGTCATAGGAGACTCACCAGTATATCCACCAATCGCATGAGCTTCATGAAGTTTTCCACTATTCGGATCAACCTCAGGTGAAAGGCCAAGACTTTCTACAAAGTTTTTAATATCTTCATTTTTAACATTTTGGAATGTTTTCAACGCCGGAATATTTCTTGACTCTACAAGAGCCTGCCTTATAGTCATCATTCCCTTATATCTTCCATCCCAGTTATTAATTTCAGTACCATTACTATAAGTATATTTCTCATCTAAAATAAGTTGAGAAGGATTCCAGTTATTATATTCAATAGCTGGTGCATAATCAAACATTGGCTTAGCAGTAGAACCGATTTGTCTTTTAATTTGCGTTGCGTTATTTCTACTCATCGCACCTTCCTTGTTTCTACCACCACCGATAGCCACAATTGCACCTGTTTTAGTATCAATCGCAATAACACCAGCCTCAACCTTATCATTTTCCCAGCTATAACTAGTACCATTCATTATATCTGATACTTTATCCTGCTTTTCTTTATCCATAGTTGTATAAATTTTCATTGAATAAGAATAAGGATTATAACCAGTTTTTTCTTCTACCTCTCTAGCCACCGTATCAATAAACCCTTGATATTTAGAGTTACTTGTAGTTGATTTACGACCTTTGATAACAATTTTATCAACAGTCATCTTTTTCGCAATTTCGTATTCAGTATTATTAATATAACCATGACGTTTCATTAAAGAAAGAACAATTTTTCTTCTAGCCTCAGTTTTTTCAGGATTTAAGTTTGGATCTAAAACTACAGGAGACTGAAACAAACCAGCAATCATAGCAGACTCAGAAACATTTAAATCCTTCGCATGTTTATTAAAATAAGTTTGAGCTGCCTGCTCAACACCATAAGCGCCACTGCCTAAATAATATGAGTTAGCATAAAATTCCAAGATTTGTTCTTTAGAATAATTCTTTTCTATTTGGAACATCGCAATATAAATATCGGTAAATTTACGTTTTATACCTTCAAAACCATGTGCCACATTAGAAGTATATTGATTTTTAGATACCTGCATAGTAAGAGTTGATGCTCCACCTGCATTTTGACCTAAAGCTTGACCAAATGAAGCTTTTAAGAATCTAGGTAAATCAAAACCATTATGCTCGAAAAATCTTGAATCCTCAGTCGCAATAATCGCATTTATAAGTTCCTCAGACATCTTATCATAAGATATTTTTTGTCTCATTTCAGTTCCAAGTTTTGCAAATACCTCTCCATTACTATCAAGTAGTGTACTAGCTTCTTTAGAATATAATTTATCAGGATTAAACTTATCAGCTGTAATACCTATATATACACAAAATAACACTCCCAAAATAATACATAATAAGAAAAATATCAAAATTCCCAACAAAATCTTTTTTAAAAGACTCTTCTTCTTTTTTGCTTTACGACTCTTTGGCATATCATCACTACTTTCACTAGTTTCTAAATCTTCAGACATTTCATCATCTAAGTCATTAGCTCTTCTAACCCTTCCAGAAACCACCGAATGTCTAATCTTATTTCTATCTTCTAGTTTTTGTCTCCACTTAATATAAGGAACTATCCAGATTAAACTAATGAAGATAAAAATAATAAGCCCAATAAATAAGTTAAATATAATAGTTCCAATTATAAAAATGATAATAGAAAGAACTAAAACAACTAAACGAAATCTATCCTTGGTAAGGAAAGACTTAATATCTAGAAACTCTCTCGCTAAGATTTTTTTAATATTTAATAATTTTTTTTTCATGCACTACCTCCAAAATACAATTTATCAAGTATTGTAATATAGTCGACTCTTGGATTATATCTATCTTTAATTATATAACCCTTGTCCATAAAATATGAAAGAGGAATCGACTTACGATCACTATTATTCATAAACTCTTCTAAATCCTCATAAGTGAGTAAAAAAGTTTTATTTATTGTAGTAAACCTAACAATTAAAAATCCAATCCCACCATGTTTGCATATGCGCTTCAAATGATTAATCTGATGAATATGAATATTATTTAAAGGAAAAGAAGTATGTGATTTAGTTTCCTTAGCTTCAAAATCAATATATTTTCCTTTATATACTCCATTGTAGTCAGTAGTTGAAGGCGTTCTAAAATACCCCTCTTTAATCACTGCTTCAACTCTAGATGGATAATTTACCTTGGATATTGTAATTGGTGTCGGCTTTTTATATATAACCGCTATATCATTAACCAGATAAAACTCATTAGTCGCGCCCAAATCAGCTTCTAACGTCATTCCACGGTTTGCATAACTATTTAAATTTCTAGCCCCTAATGTTTTTATCATATTTGATCGCCACTATAATTATACTATAAATAAAACAATTTTTAAAGTTTATTTTAAAAAAGCACTAAATATATCTAATATTGTCGAAACCAGTGAAATTAAAGGTGAAAGGTGTTAATATAAAAATGAAAAGAGGGGTAATATGGATAGAAACAAAATAAATAATATTTTCGAAAGTATGCTTTACGATATTGAATATATAAAAAAGTTAAGTCGTTTTGTTAAACGGTTGTAATTTTGAAAAATAAATGTATAATTAAAAATAGGTGACCATATGAAAAATATTTTTCTTCTATTTTTGATTTATTCATTTCTAGGATGGCTTGTAGAGACAATTGCAGTCTTTATAAGAATGAAAAAAATAATACCTAGAGGATTTTTAATTGGCCCATGGTGTCCTATTTATGGCTTCGGAGCAATTGGCTGTACAATTTTATTGAAAAAATATGACAGCGATATAGTCAAACTATTTGTAATGGCCACACTATTGGGCTCCATTTTGGAATATCTTACTAGTTATATTATGGAAAAAATATTTAAAGCAAGATGGTGGGATTACAGTGATCACAAATATAATATAAATGGCAGAATAAGCTTAACTACCTCTTTAGCATTCGGCTTTTTAGGCATTATAATAAATAATTACATAAATCCTTTTTTAACATATATCATAAGTTTACTTCCAACATTTGTATTTGTATTTTTAAATATATCACTTGCATTTATTTTCTTAGCTGATATTATTGCTTCACTTTACGTTGCTTTTGATATAAAAAACATAAAATCAAAATCAAAAGATATAACTGATGAAATAAATAATGTGAAAATGAAAAAAATTATAAGAAACTTACATCTAATAAAAAAAGCCCCTAATTTATGAATTGAAAAAATTACAAATTCTAAAATAAAGGGTCATAATAAAAAGAATAGGGAGGGATAACATGAATACATATAGAAAGCCTTTAGATTTTCATTCGCTTCCAGCCATTATTCAAGGAATGATTGAAGAAAACTCATCTGCAGCAGCAGTCATCGACGAACTAATTCAAAATAAAGGAGAAAATAATGCACTTGCGTCATTAATTATTTTGGACGATATGAATATTAGAGGAGTTCAAATTAATAACTTATATAAAATATGTGATCAAAACATTAACAAGTTATACGAGAAAATAACAAATATTACCAAAGAAGATATCGATAATTTAAACTTTAACTCATTTGCTGTTTGTAAATATAAAGCCGTATTTGAAGGCACAAAAAAAGACCGCAAGGCAAATCCAGAAAAATACATTTTTACCGACGAAGAACGCAACACAATTAGAAATAAAAAAAGCAAAGATAGAGCTCATGACATATTAGAAGAAAGGCCAAACAAAAATAAAGAAAAAAATAGACACGTTGAAATTCCAAAACCAAGATTTTTAAACCATAAAATAGATAGTTATCTAGATAGAGAAATAAACGCAAAAATTACTGAAGTAATATCTGAAAAAAATAAAGTAGAAATAAAATAAGGCTTCAAGCAAGAGGCCTTTTTATGTGAGGTTACAAAAATATAGTTACAAATGGAGATAATAATGTTACAATAAAAAAGGAGGGTGTTTATGTCTAGAATAAGTATTATAATTCCAGTATATAATGCTGAAAAATATTTAGGGCAGTGTATTTCAAGCATTGCAAATCAGACAATGAAAGATATAGAAATTATTGCAATAAACGATGGATCAACTGACAACAGTTTAAGATTATTAGATGAGTTATCATCAAAATATGCTGGAAAATTAACTATTATTAATCAAGAAAATAAAGGCGCAGGGGCGGCCAGAAATACAGGATTAGATGCCGCTACGGGAGATTTCATAAAGTTTGTTGATGCCGATGATTATCTAAACGTTGATATTTTATCTAACATGTATGAACTTGCTAGAGAAAATAACGTTAGACTAGTTAGAGGAAATTATCAAACACTATTAGGACCATTTAAATTTGAAGATTTATGCAGCTGGAGTGATATAAGAGCAAGTGGCATAGTAGATGTTAGAAATAATAGAGATTACATAATTACAGAGACTCCAGGAATAGGCAACAAATTAATTGGCCGAGAGTTAATAGGAGATATGCGCTTTCCTGAAAAGACAAAATGGGAAGATTTAGCACTTATGCCGGTTGTAGTAGCCAGCAGTGAAAAACTATTCCATATGAATGCACCAGTATATAATTATAGAGTTCACATGAATACAACTATAAACGATTTTATAAATAAAATACCAAACATATTAGACATTATTAAATGTTTAGATATCATGGAAGCCCAAATGAGACAAAGAGGATTAACAGAAGAATATAGCAAACAAATAGAAAGCCTATATATATTACATACTTTATTTAGAGTAGAAAATGCCATGCTTTGGGTAAATTTTCCACATGACAAAAAAGCAACAGTTATAAGTTCACTATTAAGTATTTTAGATGCTAAGTATCCTAACTGGCAATCAAATGATATTATTAATAGATACGGAAGCATCAACGGCCTTTTTAAATTTGATATGTCTAGATTACCCCATTACATAAATGAATATAGAACAGGAAGCAAAGAAGAAGCTGAGAAGAATATTGGCAGAAGTTTTAGATAAATGTAAAAATTATAAAAATATTTTACCTTTATCATTAAATTTCGAAAGTGAAAAATGAGACCAAATCAGTCTCATTTTTCAATATAATAAGCATAATACTCCTCTAAAGTTAAATTATTATCATATATAACTTTAGCTGCGTCTATACCGACATATCTAAAGTGCCAAGGCTCATATTTATAACCAGTAATATCCTCTTTGCCTTCAGGAAATCTTAAAATAAAACCATATTTATAAGCATTACCTGCAAGCCATTTTGCTTCTTTAGTATTCGCAAAGCTAGAATCGATTTTATTTATGTCAGAACATAGCCCAGTTTGATGTTCAGAGTATCCAGGCCTAGCCGAATAAATATCAGCTTTTTCTTTGCCATCTCTTTTAGCATATCGATCATATAAATTTACTTGATAATCATAACTTCTATAAGCTGAAGAATTCTTTAAAATAATACTATCAAGCATCGCTCCATCGACCATTTTCATAAAAGCATCAGCCGCTTCTTTACGCATTTTATTGTTTACTCCTTGATTATATTTTTCTGTTAAAGTAACTAAATCATCAGGCTCATATTTATCAGGCAAATGATAAAACTTATTTACCAATATCAAATTACCATCTTTCACATTTGCTTCTTTAGTATCAGTGTAAAATTTATAATCAGCTTTAGAATTTACTATGGATATTATCTTTCTAGCTTCAGCTTCATGACTATTACCATAATCTAAATAACGAATAACATTTCTATGAATATAATACTTTTCCTTTACTAAACTAGCAAGTAAAGAAGAGGCTGGATATTTCATAAGATTATATTTAGAATTCATAATTACAATAATATCTTCAATACTAGCCTTAGGATTTTTTTCGTAATACTCTATATATTTCTTAAAATTTTCTTCCTTATAGTCTTTAGAACTA
Organism: uncultured Bacillota bacterium; assembly: GCA_946625165.1. Taxonomy (GTDB): domain Bacteria; phylum Bacillota_I; class Bacilli_A; order RF39; family UBA660; genus Coprosoma. Next base: position 17,391 of record CAMOSR010000005.1, on the reverse strand, counting down.
AGCAAATTAACAAGAGATTTATTATACTTTTTTAAAATTAGTTTATATTCATCTTTAGGAACATTTTTCATTATAGTCTTCACCTCACTAGAACTATAGCCGAGTTTAGAAAGCTTATCCTCCATATTAATAGGAGAATTTGCTTTATTAAAAACTAGTAGTAAGCTAACCAAACAAACAACTATAAATAATATAATAAAAGGCTTCTTTTTGATTTTTATTTTTTTTCTCATACAAATACCTACTTATCTAAATAATATGCATAATACTCATCAAAAGTGAGTCCACTATCAAAAACTTTTTTAGCAAGATCCTTACCAAGATATCGGTAATGCCAAGACTCATACGAATAACCAGTAAGATTTTCCTTATCTTTAGGATATCTTAAAATAAAACCATATTTATAACTGTTATTTATAAGCCATTTAAAAGCATCCGTGTTTTCAAAATTGTTCATTCCCGCACCAGGAGTAAATATATCTAGGGCAAGACCAGTTTGATGCTCAGAAAAATTTGGCCTAGCAGCCACACTATCAGCATAAGCCTTTCCCTTTTTATCTTCATATTCACTATAAATTCTCTTTTGAGATTCATAAGTTCTGTAAGAGGAATTGACAATTAAAGTTATATTTTCTTCTTTAGCTGCTTTAGCCATTTCTTTAAAAGCATCATATACATCTTTCCGAATACTATTATTAGGGTAAGCATACAAATTAGTCATTACAACAACATCATCAGGAGCGTATTTATCAGGCAAAGAATAATACTTGTTAACTAATATAGCATAACCCTTATTCATATCAGTTAAATTAGTATGCGTGTAAGCATCATAGTTAGTTTTAGCATTTACTGTAGATACTACATTTTCAAAATCAATTTGCCCACTTTTATACTTTTTCTTTATGTAAGAAACATAACTGTCATATTTTTTCCAAATGAGATATTTCTGCCCAGCGAGTGATATTAAATACTTATCATAGTCATTATTAAGAGCGTAATCAATGTATTTTTTATCTAGTTTTATTATTTCACTAACTTCTTTCTCATTATAACCAACCTTGCCAAGCTTATATTCTAAACTTGTATAATACTTATATAAATTAACTAAAATAGTAATTAAAATAACTATTAGAATAATAGCTATTAAAGTAATAATTGGTCCCTTTTTAAGTTTCCTTTTACTCATAACTTTCACCACCTTAATTATAGCATGTATAATGTTAAACATAAAGATTTTGAATTTTATAAATTTAAAAATTTTATATTTTTGTTACAATAATAAAAATATAAAAAGACTTTACACATTGTCAAACATTGAAAGTCTTTGGAAAAAACTACTTTAAACTATAAAAATATAATAACAAAAAGCTCAGCACTATAAGAAGAAAACCCTTAAAAACAAATAAATTTTCTAAACTTTACAAAAAGTCAAAAAATGAAAGTCTTTGGAGAATCTTACCACTAAATATTATAGCTCCTCATCACCATTTAGAAAGACTATTATATAAAAGCAATGATTAAATATCTTAAGTTGTCTACTTTTACATCACTTCAAATAAAGACTTTTTAATTATAAGATTTTAAATAAACTATACAAAATTCAAAATAAATGATATAATTTTGGTGTGAGTAATAGAAGGTGGTTAAGTGAAATACTTGGGATTAGATTTAGGAACACGGTCACTTGGTATATCTATTTCTGATTTAACCAAGACTGTCGCAACTACCTATGGCACAGTTCATTTTGAAGAAAAGGATTATGAAAAAGCCATCAAAGAACTTGCCACTATTATGGAAAAAGAGCCTATTGAAAAGATTGTTTTAGGATATCCTAAAAACATGAATGGTTCGATAGGACCCAGAGCTTTGGAAACAGTAGAATTCAAGAAAATGCTAGAAAAACGTTTTGACCTTGAAGTTGAACTTCAAGATGAAAGACTATCGACCAAAGAAGCTTCAGGGTACATGATAAAGGCAGACATGTCTAGAAAAAAAAGAAAACAAAAAATAGACAGTCTAGCCGCTAATATTATTTTACAGACATATTTGGACAAGAGAAAGGGTGGAGAATATGGAAAATAATGAAGTTGCAAAATTTAAAGCAATTGATGATGAAGGAAGACAATTAGATTGTGAAGCGCTATTCTTATTTGAGTCGCCAGAAACACAAAAACATTATATAGTTTATACTGATCATTCTATCGACGATGAAGGAAATACAAGAGTATATGCATCAATTTATGAACCAGCAGATTTAAAACAAGATGACGAATTTACTGCATTACCTTTAAAACCAATTGAAACAGAAAAAGAATGGAAAATAATTGAAACAATTTTAAATGAAATGCAAGCCCAAATGGAATCAGCTAGTAGTCCTGCTGATAATGCTTAAATTAGAGTAGGCCTTTACTTTGAAAAAAACAGTTCGTAAATTTTCAATAAGTAAATTCTTACTCTTTTTACTATTTCTTGCGATATTTATAATTATAGTTTTAATAGGCATATACAAATTTCAAACAAGTCCTGTTAGCTCAAGCACTAGTCCAAAGGTAATAACCGTTGAAAAAGGAGAAAACTATTATAAATTAGCTGATAAATTAAAGGATAAGAACTTAATAAAATCAGTTACTTTCTATAAATTATACCTAAAAATAACGTCTCCTAACTCATTAGCTGCTGGTGATTATGAATTAAACGAGGCAATGAGCGTCAAGAAAATAGTAAAAACATTAAAAAATAAAAATAATCAGAAAATTACTACAGTAAAAATTACATTTAGAGAAGGGCTAAACATTAGACAAATCGCAAAAATTGTCGAAGAAAAAACAAATATATCATCAGCCGAATTTATTGGGAAAATAGAAGATAAAGAATATATCAAATCCATTCAAAACGAATATTGGTTTTTAACAGATAATATTTATAATGATCAGATATACTATCCACTAGAAGGATATTTATTTCCAGACACTTATCACTTTGATAGAAAAACATTAAGCGCTGAAACAATTATAAAAAAAATGCTAGAAAATACTGAGTCTAAACTAGAACCATATAAGCAGCAAATAGAACAAAATACCTATAATATCCATCAGCTTTTAACACTAGCTTCATTAATCGAACAAGAAGCAGTAACCGCTGAAGACAGAGCATTAGTATCAGGAGTTTTCTATAATAGATTAAATATTGGAATGTCTTTAGGTAGTGACGTTACAACATATTATGCATCTAAAAAAGAACTATCTGAGTCTCTAACTAAAGCTGAACTCACCGACTGCAATGGCTACAATACAAGATGCGTAACTATGAAAGGCCTCCCAGTTGGACCAATTTCTAACCCAGGTTTAACATCAATAAAAGCCGCCTTAAATCCAACAAAAAGTGATTACTACTACTTTGTTGCTGATATAAATAAAAAAGTATACTTCACTAAAAACATAAATGAACACAATCAAACAATTGCTAAATTGAAAAAGGAAAACAAATGGGCAGCATAGAAGAAATAGAAAAGTATGCCAAAAAGCATAATATTCCTATCATGCAAAAAGATGGCATAGAATTTTTGGAAAATTATATAAAAGAAAACCATGTTAAAAACATTTTAGAAATAGGTTCAGCTATTGGCTATTCAGCCATAAAAATGACTTTAGTAAATAATGATGTAAAAGTGACAACAATAGAAAGAGACGAAAACAGATTTAATGAGGCCATAAAAAACATTACTGCCTTTAATCTTAATAATAGAATTAATATTATCTTAGCCGATGCTTTGAACATAAATATAAATGGAAAATACGACTTAATATTTATTGATGCTGCTAAAGCGCAAAACATAAAATTTTTTGAAAAATTCAAACTCAATTTAAACGAAGATGGAACTATAATAACTGACAACCTAAACTTTCATGGGCTTACTGAAAAGATAGATAATATAAAAAGCAAAAACTTAAAAGCCCTTGTTAGAAAAATAAATAACTATAAAGAGTTTTTAAAAACAAATAAAGAATTCACAAGCTCCTTTTATGATACCGGTGATGGAATATCAGTCAGTAAAAAAAATAAATAAAAAATAAAAAATTATGATATAATGTATAATAGAAAAGGGGAATGAAAAATGAATATAAAGAAAATGAAAGAAAAAGCCCGTGAAAAACTAAAAGGCAAATATGGAATAGTTATCCCAGCTTTATTAATATATGGATTAATAGAGTGCGTTTTTTACGGCGTGGCAAAACTTATCTATAATGATAATATATCCATACTTTTTAACATTTTAATAACCGGATTATTATATGAAGGCCTATTACAAATATTTATTAAAACCTCAAAAGGGAAAAAAGCCGAGATAAAAGAAATATTTGATAGAACAGATCTGTTTTGGAAAGCTTCTGCCGTTACAATAATATTGACAATAGTTTCATTAATATGCGGAATCTTGGAAAGCGTTGCCGCTAAATCATTACTAACATTTATTATTAATGAAGCAAATATAAACTTATTATTATCAACAGTAATGATTTTATTTGGTTTCATTCTATGTACTGCGATTGCCATATTTTATATAATATTAATGGTTTCATTCTCACAAGTATACTACATATTATACGAAAATGAAACAATGCCTACGCTTGATATTTTCTCAAAAAGCATGGACTTGATGGAAGAATATAAAATAGACTATATCCTACTTAATTTAAGTTTCATTGGTTGGATAATTCTTGGAATACCTACATTTGGACTATTATATATATGGCTAATCCCATATATGATGATTTCTAATACAAACTTCTATTATGAAGTAAAGAAAAAAGAAAAGAAAGAAAGCTAAACCTCTAATAGAGGTTTTTTGATTTTCTAACTATGTCATTATAATTGAAAATAAGAAAAATTTCTGCTAAGCCGATATTTTTCTACATATAAATTAATAATAATTAACTAAATAAAGTGGAAAAAGATGCTTTATTTTGTTATAATTTATAAACGGAGGCAATTATGAAAAAAATAAGTGTAATTATTTCAAGCATAAAACAGGCAATAGATATAAAAGACATAGTTGATGCATATTTACTACCCATCAAAGATTTAAGCATAAACTATTCAAATACCTTTAGTATATCTGAAATAAAAGAAGTGCAAAAACTAGGTAAAGAAGTATACGTTTTCATAAATAAAAACATTCATAACGGCGAGGTGGATGTTTTGGAAAACACCCTAAAAGAAATAGAAAAATTAAATATAAACGGTATTATCTTTTATGACATTGCCATAGTTGAGTTAAAAAAAGAATTAAACTTGAAAACCGATTTAGTGTGGCACCAAGAACATTTAACTACTAACTATGAAGCGGCTAATTACTGGTATGATAAGGGCGTAAAATATACCTACCTTTCATCAGAACTCACTAAAAGAGAAATTGAAGAAATAAAAGAAAAAGCAAAATGTCAAACCTTCGTAAATGTATTTGGTTATATTCCAATGTTTACCTCTAGAAGGCACCTAGTAACTAATTATATAGAAACATTTGATTTAAACGAAAAAGGAAACAAAATATATAAAGAAGGCAAATATTATAATATAAATGATTCAAAAAACGGCACTACCGTGTATTCTGATTACATTTTAAATATTAAAGAAGATATTGACGCTGACTATTTAGTGTTTAATAGTAATATGATAGAAGAAGAAAAAATTAAAGAAGTTTTAAAAGATTATAAGAATAATAATTTAAAAAAAGAAACAGGATTTTTATATCAAGAGACAATATATAAGGTGAAGTAATATGAAAAAACCAGAATTATTATCGCCAGCTGGCGATCTAGAAAGATTAAAAATAGCCCTTTTATATGGGGCTGATGCCGTGTATATTGGAGGACACTTTAACCTTCGAGCAAACACACCAAATTTTACCATAGAAGACATTAAAAATGGAGTAGACTATGCTCATAAATTAAATAAAAAAGTCTACGTCACAGTCAATATTGCTATGCACAATAAAGAATATGAAAAAATAAGGCCTTATCTAGAAGAATTAAAAAAAATTAATGTAGATGCCATAATTATAAGTGACCCAGCAATAATTAAAATAGCTAAAGAAATAGGTTTAACAATTCATCTATCAACTCAAGGATCGACTTTAAATAAAAAAGCCACAAAATTTTGGGAAGAAGAAGGCGTATCCAGAATAGTCTTAGCTAGAGAATGCACTAAAGATGACATAAAAGATATAAAAGAAAGTAATAACATAGAATTAGAAGTTTTCATTCATGGAGCTATGTGTGCATCTTATAGTGGTAGATGTGTACTCTCAAACTTTCTAACAAATAGAGATTCTAATAGAGGCGGATGCAGTCAAATATGCAGATGGGACTTTGACCTATATGATGAAAACAAAAAAATACAGGGCGAAAAACCATTTACCTTTTGCACAAAAGATTTATCACTTGCTAAATACATTCCTGATTTAGTAAATCTAAATGTTGATAGCTTAAAAATCGAAGGAAGAATGCGCTCAGTATACTATATAGCAACAGTTGTCAAAACATATAGAAAAATGATTGACGAATATTGTAACGATGAAAAAAACTATGAATATAATAAAGAATATGAAAAAGTATTAGATGAGGTTGCTAATAGAGATTCTATTCCACAATTTTTCGATGGAAACTTTGGCAAAGAAGTCCAATATTATAATGGTAGAACTGAAACAACTAATCAAGACTTTATTGGACTAGTTCTTTCATATGACAAAAATAATAAATTAGCAAAAGTAGAACAAAGAAATCATTTTAAAATAGGAGACTATGTAGAAATTTTTGGACCAAAAACCAGTACAAAATTTAAAATAGAAGAAATATATGATGAAGATATGAATAAAATAGATGTAGTAAGACATCCAAAGCAAATAGTTTATTTAAAAGTACAAGAAGAAGTAGATGAAAATTACATGATAAAATGTATTGACAAACACTAAAATGTGTAGTATATTTTGTTAGTAAAATATTTAGAAAAGCAGAGGTGAAAAAATGACAGATAACGAAGTTTATGTAACTGAACAAGGTCTTGAAGACATGAAAAAAGAACTTGAGTATCTTAAAATGGAAAAAAGACCAGCGGTTATTGAAGCTTTAAAAGAAGCCAGAGCCTTAGGCGATCTAAGTGAAAACGCTGAATATGATGCCGCTAGAAACGAGCAATCAGACGTAGAAAATCGTATCGTTACACTTGAAAAACAGATCGAAAACGCTATTGTTATTAAAAATGCTGGCAAAGATAAAGTTAATGTTGGAAATACAGTAGAAATCGAATATGTCGAAGATGGTGAAAAAGATAAATATACAATCGTCGGTATCAAAGAAGCAGATCCATTTGAAAATAAGATTTCTAATGAATCACCAATAGCTAAAGCTATATTAGGAGCTAAAATTGGTGATTTAAGAGCAGTCTCTAGTCCAAATGGTGAATACCAAGTAAAAATAATTAGTATTGAATAATTTAGCCACTCCCAAAAGGAGTGCTTTTTGATAAAAAATGATATAATAGAATAAAAGCATAAAACAAAAAATTCTTGCATTACCTAATAATCAATACCATTTTCCACAAGACACATAGAAGATAGAAAGTCTTTAACTGCTGCTTTAAATAGAAAAGTTATATCGAAGTTCACTTATAACAAGGAAACAACTAAAGAAACATTAGATATTTAAAATATCTATAAAAATAAATAGAAAGAAGAACCAATATGAAAGTTAAAAACAATTATAATGAATGTTTAACCAATTTAGCTTGCTCTATAAGAAAATATTTTAACCTAGATTATGCACATAATACATTACCTTATCTAGATAAAATTTTAGAAGAAAATAATCCTAAAAATGTCGTAGTGATTTTATATGACGGTATGGGTTCTAGAATACTAGATAGACAGCTAAGCAAAAAAGAGTTTTTTATTAAAAATAAATACAAAGAAATTACTACAGTATTTCCAGCAACCACTACAGCAGCCACAACCTCCATAAGAACTGGATATAACCCGGTTGAACATGGATGGTTAGGGTGGAACGTTTATATAAACAAAATAGATGAAACAATAACACTATTTTTAGGCACAAAAAAACAAACAAAAGAAATATCACAAAAATATAGTGATACAAAAAACAAATACTTAATGACAAAAACAATATCAGATGAAATAAATGAAAAAGATGAATTTAAAGCGATAGAATTATTTCCATTTGGTGTAGGCCATTATAAAGGCTTAGATGACATGTTACAAAAAATAGAAAAAGAAACTAATAAAGAAGGGAAAAAATATATTTATGCATATGATGAACAACCAGATCATACAATGCATGAACTAGGACCAGATAGCGAAGAAGTAAAAGAACTGATAAAAATAAGAAGCAAAAAGACAGAAGAATTATGCAACAAATTAAAAGATACATTAGTTATTGTTATTGCTGACCATGGTCATAAAAAGGTAGAAAATATTTTCTTAAAAGATTACCCAGAATTATTAGATATGTTAGAAAGAACTACATCAATTGAACAAAGAGCAACAGCTTTTAAAGTAAAAGAAAGTAAGAAAGAAAAATTCAAAACAAAATTTAATGAACTATTTGGAAACTATTATAAATTATACCCAAAAGAAGAAATAATTGAATCAAAATTATTTGGCAATGGAATAGAAAACAATATATTTAAAGATGCTTTAGGTGACTTTTTAGGAGTTGCTTATACAGAAAAAACATTGGTAAATGAAGACGATGATATTTTAGTATCTCATCATGCCGGATATACTGATGATGAAATATATATTCCATTAATAATAAAAATGTGTAAATAATAAATAAATTAAGGATAATATGAAAAAACATGAAGTGCACTATTAAAACACATTCCAATGACAAAAAATGAGAAATTTAAAAAAACAAAATTTAGAAAACATAAAAGAAAGACTTCTTTTAAAATATCCACTTGACTTATAGTTATAATATCTATAAAATATAATTAGAGAATGAATATTCTCTATGGAGGTAATAATATGAACAATCTTATTTTCTCCATTTTGCTAGTTTTAATAGGCCTTTTTGTTGGCATATTTGCCATGATAATTTTAAACTCTATTAAAACCTTTGCGGCAACTAAAAAAGCTCAAGGACTAATTGATGACGCAAAAAAAGAAGCTGACAAATTAAAAAGAGATAGTATTTTAGAAGCCAAAGAAGAAAATCATAGATTAAAAATTGAATTAGATAAAGAAACCAAAGAAAAAAAACAAGAGATAAAAGAACTAGAAGACCGTCTTCAAGCAAGAGAAGATAGTATCGATAGAAGAGATCAAACATTACAAAACCGTGAACAAATGCTAGAAGATAAAGAAAATAGTCTAATTGAAAAACAAAAAGATATTCAAAATAAGCAAGTGGAGCTAGAAGAAACAAAAAATGAACAAATGAAACTACTTGAAAAAATTGCTGGCTATTCAAAAAAAGAAGCTAAAGAACTTATTATGAAAAAAGTCGAAGAAATGATGAATTTAGAAATCACTTCTTATATCAAAGATAGAGAAGCAGAAGCTAAACTCGAAGTAGACAAAAAATCAAAAGATCTATTAGTTTCAGCTATGCAAAAATACGCTGCGGACGTCGCAGGAGAACAAACAGTTACCGTTGTAACTTTGCCAAATGATGAAATGAAAGGCCGCATCATTGGTAGAGAAGGAAGAAATATCAGAACAATTGAAGCCGTAACTGGAGTCGACTTAATCATTGATGATACTCCAGAAGCCATTGTCTTATCAAGCTTTGATCCTTATAGAAGAGAAATAGCTAGAATCACTCTAGAAAACTTAATCAAAGATGGAAGAATCCATCCAGGAAGAATCGAAGAAGTATACGACAAAACAGCCAAAGAAATGCATACTAAATTAATTGAATTTGGTAATAACGCTTTATTTGAATTAGGCATTACCAAAGTTGAACCAGAATTAGTTGAATTGATTGGAAAACTACACTTTAGAACAAGTTATGGACAAAATGCCTTAACTCATTCTATTGAAGTAGCCAATCTAGCCGGACTTTTGGCAGGAGAGTTAAATGAAAATGTCACGATTGCTAAAAGAGCTGGATTATTACATGATATAGGAAAAGCCATTGATCATGAAATTGAAGGTAGCCACGTCGACATAGGTGTGGAACTGGCTAAAAAATATAATGAAAACGAAACAGTTATTAATGCTATAGCATCACACCACGGCGATAAAGAAGCCACAAGCGTTATAAGCATTTTAGTAGCTATTGCTGATAGCTTGTCCGCATCACGCCCAGGAGCTAGAAACGATTCACTTGAAAACTATATTAAAAGACTTACTGAACTTGAACAAATTGGAAATGATATGGACGGTGTTGAAAAGACATATGCTGTTCAGGCTGGTAGAGAACTTAGAGTTATTGTAAAACCTGATAAAATCGATGACTTAGAAAGCGTTAAAGTTGCTCGTGATATTAAAAATAAAATAGAAGAAACATTACAATATCCAGGAACTATCAAAGTCGTAGTTATTAGAGAAACAAGAGTTACAGAAGAAGCTAAATAAGCTTCTTTTTAATTTTCTGGATTTTCATTAGCTATAATTTCACTAGAACTATTAAACGCTACATATAATACAATTAGAGAACTTACTAATGTCAATAAACTTGCCCATATCTGCATGTCCGCATTTTCATCTTCTAAATTATATTTTTCTTTAATAGATTTATCATACACATTAATGAATATAAAACCCACCGCTACAAGAAAGGCAATAATTCGATTTATTCTAAGTATATCAAGAGCATCATCATCACTATAAATTTTTCTTTTCTTCTCAAGACTTTTCATAGAGTTATAAGAAAGCGTAATAGAAATTATAACCGTAAATATAAAAATGATTGATAAACAAATTTGTATCTTTAAAAGCCTATCCTCTTCCAAATCATAATTTGTCATTCATTTTCTCCCATACTTTTGAGTTTCAATAGCTCACTCACAGTCACAAATTTATAGCCTTTCCCCTTAAGCTCCTTAATAATATCTTCAATTGAATCAAGCGCATACTTATGATTATCATGCATTAAAACTATACTACCACTTTTAACATAAGGTAAAACATTTTCTAAAATTTTTTCTTTACTTTTAACAGCCCAGTCTCTAGAATCTACATCCCATAAAACAAAAGTTAAATCAGTATAACTCATCAGTTTTTTAGTATAACCACCGTAAGTAGGCCTAAATAAAGTAGGGGTAAAACCAGTTAAATCCTTTATAATTTCTTGCGTTTTATTTATCTCATCTTTAAATTCACTTTCACTTAGATTATTAAGCCGCTTGTGATCATATGAATGATTACCTATTTCATTACCTTCACTAAGCATTTTTCTTAAAACATCCCCTTGAAAATATGCTTTGTTACCAACCACGAAAAAAGTTGCATAGGCCTTATATTTTTTCAAAACATCCAAAATCTTATTTGTATATTTACTCGGTCCATCGTCAAAAGTTAAAGCAACTACTTTATCATTTATGCTAATATCTTTCTTTTTTATTGAAATATATGTATCATCACGCTCTTTATCTAAATCTATAAGTAACTGCAAAGAATTAAGCGGAATATCCAAATATATAACATCGCTATTACTTTCAATTTTAGTTGGATTAAAATAAATAGTTAAATTTTCATCATCAATTTTAAAATATTCTAAACTAACATTACTTAGATATTCAATATCAACATCCCGGTACTTTTGAAGTAGTAATCTTTTAACATCATAATCCAAAACATCAACATCTCTAACGATATCTTCCATAGTCAGAAACATATCTGTTTTCTTATTATAAGTAAAAGTTTTAATCTTGTGGATAGTTTTGCCTACTTTAATCTCCGAACTTAAACTTATATTTATAATATCATCGTTTATATCCTTATAAGTATAAGAAATATCTAAGGTAGAATTTTCGCTATCATTGTTTTTAAACTCTTTATATATATTATTTATGTAACTACTAATCGCATCATCTAAAGCATTTATATTAGTAACCGGGTAATTAACTGAAACTTTCCCCTTCACATTTTTAATTAAAGGCTTTTGCTGACACCCACATATTAAGATTATTAGAACAAATAAAAGATACTTTTTCCACATTAAAACCACCAATAAATTATATGTCCAAGCTAGTTCATTTATGTTCTGGCAGATTTTATTAAAACCATCTTTGAAAAACCAATGAAGTGTGTTAAAATATTAAGTAGAATAAGGAGGAATAGTTATGCGAAGAATGACATACGTCGATAAAGATGGTAACCAAATAGACCAATCTTTTGAAAACCGAAAACTATTGTTAAAATTTTTCTTTGTTTTTAGTATTATAATACCTTTTATTCTTATAGTTTTAATAATTATAACTATAGTTACAAATAATAAATGCATCAGCGTTTATGATGCCATAAAAAAAGCATCATTAGAATATGCCCAAGATCAATTAGAGCTTCCAGATGTTGAAGGAGATAATATAGAAATTAACATAGATAACCTTTATTCAGAACAATACCTGAAAAGCTCCAGCACTGATAACACAGTATGCACAGGAACTGTAAAAATAACTAAATATAAAGAAACGTATGTATATACACTTGACGTCAAAAACTGTAATAACTGCTCAATTGATAAAAAATACAAGGGCTGGAGTAAACTTCAAAATAATTATCCAACAAATAAAGCTATAATAGAAGTGATTCCTTACTATAATTATTATGACCGTCAAGTAATAACTACAAAATGGTCTGATGAGTATGAAGAATCAGAATTATCTGACGAAATATCTGATTATGGAATAAATCTTCCATTAGATAGTAGTAAACTTCCAGAAATACCTCCAGAAGCTACAATAGTAGACGTAGAAAACAAGATTACATATTATTATAAGTACAGTTATTACAAATGGAAATGGTATGATATTCAAGGCGACTATTCTGATTTTTCTTCTGAAAAACCTGATGGTTACGCTACTATCGATCAAAATACAGAGCGATATACTGAGTGGTCAGAATATTCTTTAGACTATCCTGAAGCAAAAGAATACCGCAAAATTGACACTACGACTGGATATAAATACTATTATTTAAATGAGAATAATAAAAAAATTTATTATAATAATGGAAAATATACCCCTAAAGACGAAGTAGATACTACAATATATAAAGAGCGCGATGACGAAAAGGTAACGTTATACCGCTATAGAGATAGACAGTGGCGTTGGTACAACGGACAGAAACGTAATTATAGTAACAGATATGAATCGACAATGCCTGAGGGAAAACCATATAAGGATGACGGCCTTGAAATAATAGAAGCTTCCAGAAATAATTGGACTACTCAAAGAGATACAAATTTAACAGATTATAAAATCGAAGAGAGAAAAGTAAAAATTCAATTTAGAATTAATTATGAAATACTTTCATTGCAAGCATTAAATCAGCCATTAGAAAAATCAGAATTTGAATCAACAGTAGGCGAGAACATCTCAAAATTCAATGATAGAGAAGATAAAAAAATGGAAGTAACATATAAATTCAAATATAGAAAATCTTAAAACTAGCACGCAAGCTAGTTTTTATATTAGTAATAAATCATATAATTAAATATGAAAAAAATCAAACTGAAAAAGAAACATAACCCCATAAATATATTTATAATACTATTTTCTTTAATAATAATTTGCAGCCTTATATTATTACAATGGATTAGCAAAAAAGTAACACCAGCTTTTTTTAAACATGCCGAAATTGAAACGAAAAAACTTTCCAACATTATAATTAATGATGCCATTGCTAGAACAATAACAGATAAAGCCTCATCAGAGGAAATATTTGAAATAGTTAAAGATGAAGAAGGCGAAATTAAAACTATTGATTTTAACACAATAAATATTAACAAATATTTGACAGAAGCCACTAAATGCATTCAAGAAGACTTAAAAAATATCGAAAAAGGTAATACCAAGGCACTTGAAAATAGAGACAGCATCAAAGATTATGACAAAAGCAACTTGAAAAAAGGAATTATATCATATGTAAATAGTGGTATAGTATTTAACAATCCAATTTTAGCCAACCTAGGCCCTAAAGTGCCAGTTAAAATAAGTCTAGCTGGAGACATCATAAGTTATATATCAGCTGAAGTTGACGACTATGGCATTAATAATTCGTTAATAAGAGTTTTCGTAAACCTAAAAATAACTGAAACAGTAATACTACCATTTCAAGGCAAAGATATAAACATGGAAGCAAAAGTACCAGTCGCAATTAAACTTGTAACTGGTAAAATTCCTGATTACTATTTTGGAAAATCAAGGGAAACGAGAACTATAACTATACCAAACTCTTAAACTATTATTTCTTGCCCTTATCTTATTTATGTGATATATTATAAAAAGAAAAGTTAATTATAATATAAACGTGAGGTAAAAAATGAAAACATACGACTTTAATAATAAATATGAAATATATAAAAACTATAAAGATGGATTTGACTATGAAGCTATAAAGGAAATATGGACGGAATACTTTGATGACTATGACTACGTATTAGGTGACTGGTCATATGGTAAGATAAGATTAAAAGGATTTTGTGATAAAACAAATAAGAAATATAAACCGATTAATGACATAAAGACAGTTGACGAATATATTAAAGCCCACTGTGCCTATGAATGTAAGTACTTCATACTAAAAAAGATTAAAGATTAAACTTTAATTTTTTTACTGTGATATGCTAGTAAAGACTTTAATAAAATGATATAATGTAAAAGATAGGGAGGTAGCTATGGACGGCAAAGAATTAATCAATATTTACGAAAAATATTCAAAACAAATAGATGATATATGGAGGTCACTTTGACCCAGAAGGAAAGCAAAAAAAACTAGACGAATTAGATAAATTAATGAAAGAACCTAGCTTTTGGGATGATAGAAGAAAAGCAGAGAGTATAATTAACGAATTTAACACAATAAAAAGCACACTTGATAAAGCTAAAACACTTAAAGAAGATATTGAATTTCACTGTGAGAACCTTAAAAACTCAAACGATATATCTGAAGACATAGTTAACTTTTCTAAAGAAGAATATCAAACAATTGGCGAAGATTTAGAAAAATTAGAAATAGAAGTTCTTTTAAACGGCGAATATGATAAAAACGATGCCGTATTTGAAATTCACTCAGGCGCTGGCGGAACCGAAGCTTGTGACTGGGCCAACATGCTTTATAGAATGTACTCAAAATGGATATTAAAAAAAGGATACAAAGAAGAAATTATTGATAGACAGCCTGGGCTAGAAGCAGGAATTAAAAGTATAACTATCATCGTAAGCGGAACCAATGCCTACGGATATTTAAAAAATGAAAAAGGCATACATAGACTAGTTAGAATATCACCATTTGACTCTGGAGCTAGAAGACATACGTCGTTTGCCTCTATAAGCGTAACTCCCGTAGTCGATGACAAAGTGAACATTGAAATAAATCCAAATGATTTAAAGATAGACGTTTTTCATTCTTCAGGAGCTGGAGGACAATCAGTCAATACAACCGATAGCGCAGTCAGAATTACACATATTCCTACAGGAATAGTAGTAACTTGTCAAAATGAAAGAAGCCAAGTACAAAATAAAGATAAAGCCATGCAAATTCTAAAAAGTAAATTATTTGAACTTGAAACCGAAGCTAAAAAACAAGAATTGAAAGAATTAAAAGGAGAACAAAAAGATATCAATTTTGGCTCTCAAATCAGAAGTTATGTCATGCATCCTTATTCACTAGTTAAAGACCATAGAACAAACACTGAAGAAACTAATGTAAATAAAGTATTAGATGGCGAAATAGATGAATTTATAAATTCTAATTTAAGGAGGAATGCAAAATGATCTTCGGGCATAAGCCATTATTTGATAATGCTACTTTATTAAAGGAAATATATAGTAGTAAAAAAGTAAAACGTAGCCTGCTATTTGCTTTTGGCGTTTTACTTTCAGCCATATCATTTAATCTATTTATAAAACCTAGCCACTTAATTTTTGGCGTTAGTGGAATATCAATCATAACTGAAAAATTATATGGTATAGATCCATCAATTGTTATTTTGATTGGCAACATTCTTTTACTAATAGCTAGCTTTGTATTTTTAGGAACTGAAAAAACTAGAACAACAATTATTGGCTCAATTCTATACCCATTACTAGTAAAAGCAACTGATTTCTTGCCAAACTATATAGACCTAGGAAATACTGAACCAATTGTTATAGCCTTATGTGGAGCTTTAATCTCTGGCATAGGAACAGGATTAATATTTAAAAACAACTATACTAGTGGAGGAACGGACGTTTTAAAGCAAATTTTTTCAAAATATGGTAAAATGCCATACAGTAAAGCAAATATATATTCAGAAGGATTAATTATGTTCTTAGGAGGTGTAGTCTTTGGATGGGACGCCTTTATATATTCAATTATTACGCTTGTAGTTTCTGGAATAGTAAGCGATAGAGTAATAATGGGTATATCTGAATATAAAACACTTCAAATAGTTACAGGTAAAGAAAAAAGCGTTAAGGAATTTATTATAAAAAACTTAAACCATGGGATTACTGAAATAGATGCCAAAGGCGGATATACAAATAGTAATAAAAAAATGTTATTATGTGCCGTACCAACTAGAGAATACTTTTTAGCTACAGAAGGAATAAAAAAATTAGACCCTGATGCTTTTGTCATCGCCATTGATACATACGAAATCCAGGGAAAAATTAATGATGAATAGAAGGAGTGAGAAGAAATGGATTTAATTAGACTTACGAATGTCAAAAAAACATATCGTACCGGCGTGACGGCTATTCAAGATTTAAACCTTAAAATTGCCAAGGGAGACTTTGTTTTTATCATTGGATCTACTGGCTGTGGAAAAAGTACATTAATAAAAATGTTATATAGAGAAGAAAAACCCACATCAGGCCAAATTGTTGTTGGTGGAATAGACGTTGGAAAACTAAGAAATGGTAAAGTATATAAAATAAGAAGAAAAATAGGCGTTGTTTTTCAAGATTATAAATTACTCCCAAAATCAACAGTATTTGAAAATGTCGCTTTTGCTTTAGAAATATTTGGACTTCCAAAAGACGAAATATATGCTAAAGTTATTAAAGTACTAGAACTAGTTGGACTTAAAAACAAAATTAAAAACTACCCATCACAATTATCAGGTGGTGAGCAACAAAGAGTTGCCATCGCTAGAGCCATAGTAAATGGACCAAAATTATTAATTTGCGATGAACCAACAGGAAACCTAGACCCAAATACTAGTATGG
>CAMOSR010000004.1 GCA_946625165.1 uncultured Bacillota bacterium | reverse complement strand
AAAATCAAAAAACAAACCACTACCATTATAGTTAACTATGGGAACACCATTTAAAACAGCTAAATCTATAACCTTATTCTTATTGTTTTCAATCCACTTTTTCTCAATAATCGTAAGAGAATTATTTTTATCCTCATTAGTGAAAAAATAAATTACACCAAAAAGAATAATAGCTGCTGCCACTATTATAATTGCAAGCTTACCTTTTTTATTCACCGCTGCCACCTACATTTCCATAATTTATTACATCACTATTTTTACTTTTATAACCAATTAGAGGATATCCATCATTTTTATCATCTGAATCTATAAAAAACTGAACATCATAATACTTTTGATTATCTTCACTTATTTCACCCAAAACACTACTAGCGAATTCTTTAGCTTGATTAATTCCAAAATTACTATCAACAATAATAGTAAAATTTAAAACCCTACCTTCTTTATGATAACTAATTTTAATAACACTATCATTATCCTTCGCCATATCTTTTATTTTAGAAATAACTTCGTTAGATATTTTGTGCTTACTCTCTTCTTTTAACCTATCACCATACTTGTTTCCATTAAAACTAGGTAAAACAAATAACCATACCACCAATAAAATCAAAACTAAAACAAAAACAGAAACTCCAATTATAACAGGTTTTTTATGCGTTTTTATAAACTTTTTCATTTAAATCACCACTTTCATTATACTATAACTCGCCTACTTTTGTAAACTCGGACACTCAGGCTTATAACTATATGTATACTGGTTGGATTCATATTTTACCTCCACACATCCATTCATATTTTTTATATCACCTTTAGGATTTGCCACATCATCATTACTTATATAACCATCTTTAATAAGCTTACTTACAGATATCCATACTGAAGTAGCACTATCAATTTCAGGCAAATTATTAGGATGTTCAACACCCCACTCTTTAGATGCTTTTTCTATTACCTTTACCTGGCTTTTATAAGCACTATCTCTTGCATCTTTTATAACACTTATAACAGATGGATAAACAACTAAACCAAGTATGCCTAAAATTACTATTACTGCAAGTAACTCCACCAGTGTAAAACCTTTTTTCATACCCTCACCTTACTCTATATAAATTATAAAATAATTAAATGCATAAGTCAATTAAGTATGGTATAATTAAAACGTATTTTGAAAGGAATTTTTATATGAAAAAAGTAGAACTTTTAGCGCCAGCCGGAAATATGGAAACACTTTTTTCTGCCATAAATAACGGAGCTGACGCCATTTATGTAGGCGGAGAAAACTTTAGTGCAAGAGCCTTCGCTAAAAATTTTAACAAAGAAGAGCTGAAACAAGCTGTATATAATTGCCACCTATATGGAGTAAAATTATATGTTGCCGTAAACACAGTCATCTTTGAAGACGAAATAGAAGACTGTTTAAACTATTTGAAATACCTATATGAAATAAATATAGATGCTGTAATAATGCAAGATATCGGCATGATAAACTTAACTCACAAATTAATTCCAAACTTAGAAATTCACGCCTCTACCCAAATTAACTGTCACAATGATGAATGCTTAAAAATGTTAAAAGAAATAGGTGTTAAGAGAGCCGTTTTAGCAAGAGAAATGGATATAAACACCATTAAAAATTTAAAAGCAGATATTGATTTAGAAATATTTATTCATGGAGCCTTATGTGTCTCATATAGTGGTAGATGCCTTTTCAGCAGTCTAAATGGAAATCGAAGCGGCAATAGAGGTAAATGTGTAGGCTCTTGTAGACTTCCTTATGAAATCTTTGAAAATGATAAAAAACTAGATATAAAATTTCCTTTAAGCACAAAAGAATTAAATACTGCAAACAATATCAAAGAAATACTAGATTCTAACATAACAAGCCTAAAAATTGAAGGAAGAATGAAAAGCAAAGAATACGTTGGATATGTAACAAAAGTATATAGAAGATTAATTGACGAATATTATCAAGGAAAAAATCCTAAAATTAAAAAAGAAGAAATTATCAATTTATCTAAATTATTTAATAGAAAATTTACTACAGGATATCTATTTAACGAAGACATATATAATACAAAAACTTCAAATCATCTAGGTTATCCCTTAGGTAAAATAATAAAAATAAATTCCAAAAAAATATATATAAAATTAACAGACAACCTATATATGGAAGATGGCATCAGGTTTGTTAATACCAATAAAGGCATGATTGTAAACAAAATATATAATGAAAAAAATCTTTTAGTAAATCATATAGATAAAGGTAATATTGCCATTATAGATAATAAAATAAATTTAAAAACAAAAGATGATGTAAATAAAACAATAGATAAACACTTAATAAAAGAAATAAATAATGTAAAAAATAAAAAAATACCTATTAAATTCAAACTAATAGGAAAAATTAACAAACCACTAACATTAACAATTTCTGATAGTCAAAACACAATAACCAAAACATCTATAACACTATCAAAAGCAAACAATAGACCTACAACCAAAGAAGTAATTAATGAAAAACTAAGCAAATTAGGAAACACACCATTTGAAATAGAAAATATTGATATAGATATAGAAGAAGTATTTATACCTCTAAAATATTTAAATGCACTAAGACATGATTTAATAGAAGAATTAATCACTAAAAAAACATCATCAAACAACAAAGTTAACTTTAAATATAATAAGACAAAAATAAAAAACAACAGTAAAAACTTGAACATTTTTGTTAGAAATGAAAAACAACTTTTAAAAGTAAAAAATAAAGCAACAATAATATACACTGACAATTTTAATTTATATAAAAAATATAAAAATTTAAATATATATTATAGACTGCCAAACATTATGAATAATTTTGAAAAATACAAAAATGAAAGATTGTTAATAAATGAACTAGGAAGCTTATTTAAGTACTATAAAAATAATAAAATAATTACTGACTATACCTTAAATATCACCAACAGTGAAAGTGTAAAACTACTTCAAGAATATAATGTCAAATTAGTCACACTATCGCCAGAAATACCAAATTATAATATATTAAATTATACGAAAAATACAGAGATAATTACGTATGGTAAATTAGAATTAATGATTATCAAAAACTTTCATCTAAAAAATAAAAACTTAATATTAAAAGATCGATTTGGAAATAAGTTTCCTATTATAAATGATAAATATTGCACCATATTGCACGCAAAAAATATAAATTTAATAAAAGAAAACATTAATACTAATACTAGAATTAACCTATTAGATGAAAAAGATGAAGAAATAATAAAAATACTAAATACCAAAATCTAAAAAAGTTCATTTTTATAAAAAATACACTTTTTACAGTAAAAATACACAATTTTTTAATCACAAAAATAGCTACACATTACCGTGTAGCTATTTTAATTAAACAAAACGTTTCATTTCACTATCATCATTGGAATTACCAAAATGATCGAAGTCAGATTCTTTTAGCAAGAATCGGTAAGCGGTTTTATCATTCAAGATTAAGAATACACATTTAGCATTTTCTTCAATTTCGAAGTAAATAATTGGTGAGTGTAATTCTTCTTCAATATCAACCATATCAGCAAAACTCTTAATATTAACAACATCATACTTATTTAAATCTGGCATATTGTGAGTTTCAGCAATTATGTCGCCATATTCCTTCATTATCTTATTAACAGCTAAAATATATTCAGATTTTCTTGTAACAGCAAGTAAACTCTTAACTAATTTAACAAAAACAATTAATGAAACACATAATACCACAAGACTTATAGCAAGCATTGGAATATTCATGCCCTTCTCACTACTAGTACTTCCATAAATTGTATCTCCGCCAGTATTAACGTAATCTGGTCTAACTCTTAAAGTTTGTACTAATAATGGGAATTGTAAATCCATTTTATAACTTTCATTTAATGTTTTTTCAGCTTCTCCAGGAAGACCTGCCATAACATTAACATTGAAAGTTAAATCAACGCGCGCATCCACTGAAAGTCCAAATTGCGTACGGAAATCGCTTAAAATTTGATTATAAGCGTTGTAATCCAAATTTACAGTTTTAGCAATATTAAAGTTTTTACCAGTACCATTATTAGATTCTAAATTAGAAATAGGATATTCTTTTGACCAAACATCTACCTTCTTACCATCAGAATCTTCACCCATACCTCTAGCTGTAGCTATAAGTGAATAGCTATAACTATACGCTAAATCTTCAGTACTTTGGAAATCATATTTAGCATCAACTTCAATATGATCAATAATTGAAGAGATATATTGCCTATTCATTTCTAAATAAGGAACATTAAAGAAGTTATTATTCTTTAAATATACCCTATAATCCATACTAGTATTATAATTATAAGAATATAGTTTTTTTCTAGTATTCACATCAGGTTTTATGGCTTTAACAACTGAGAAAATTGATACTACCATAATCGCAATAACAGCAATTAGCAAAAATACCCTTACCCACTGTTTCAAAATAATCTTATTTTCATCTTTTTGTTTTTTCATACATTATTCTCCCCTTCTTATGAAATTGCACCACTAAGCCATACTGATGGATAACCAATAAATGGTACAACAAACGTTACCTTTCCTTTTACATTTTCTAAATGAACCTTGTCAATATCAATTGTATTATTATGATCACCTTTTGTGATAAATAGTTTATTGCCATAATCATCATTAGTGACATCAACTATCCTATGGATAACATATTTAGTTCCGCTTACAAACTGAATTATATCTCCAACTTCTAGTTCATTTTTATCTTGAGTATCAAGTTTTTTAATAACAACTGCATCTCCTCTGTTAAACGTTGGTGACATACTACCAGACATCACAGCAATTGGTTGGTATTTAAACAGTCCAATAACAAACCCAGCAAGTAAAGCAATAAATGCAAACACAGGGACATAAACTGCCGGATTATACTTACGTCTTTCCCTTTTTGAAAGTCTTTCAGTACGATTTACATGTACATAATTCATATAAACATATACTGCAAGTGGTAGCACAACTCCAACAAGTGCCAAACCAAACCAATCCAAATCAGGGATAATTGGAACTATAAATGGTGGTATAGCGACAAACGCTCGATATATGATGGAAAATTTAACACCGCCTATATACACCAAATAAGTTAAAATTGCGCTTTCAAGTATAGTTGGAATTATCACTGACGAAGTATAAGTAAATGATGTTTGTAAATCAGCAAAATGATTAGCAAAATTATAGAAATTCATATTAAGTAGTGTAAACACTATTACAATCAAAATATAATTAATTTTTTTCTTCTTTTCATTTTTAATCAATGCTTCTCTTATAAATTCTTGGAAAAATAAAATTCCAATAAAAGACCACAAATTTTTTAAAATGCCAAATATTTCTTTTGAATAAGGTGTCCTCTCAAAACCAAAGATTAAACCCAGCAAAAAGTATATAATGATATAAATAATAAGTACAATTAATAAACTTTGGGTTTTGTCCTTCTCTCCCTTAACTCTTAAACTTGAATCTTGACTTAAATATATTGATATTCCGCACATCATTATCCAAAGTGCAGGATTTATAATCTCATTATAATAAGGCAAATTCAATGAACTAAAAACAAAAGTGTCAAGGAGCACATAACCAATGAGAAGACTATAAATTATAAAATTTTTCTTCATGCTATAACCCCTTTTGTGAACAGCTTTCTCATACACTATCCACTACTATAATAAATTATAGCATAACATATCGTAATTTACAATAATTTTAAAAATTTTTTTTTAGTTTTACACAAATTTATAAAAACACAAAAACAGCTTAAGTCTTAAGCTGTTTGAATATAGTTCAAAGTCATAGTAACTGATTTTTCAAGTTGCGCAGCTGATGGCTGACTTGTAATTGCAGGATTATATGTAGCTGTTACAGTGAATGTATCAGTTCCACCATTAGCATTCAACTGATCACCAGGAGCAATTCCTTCATAAGTAAATAATATTGCATCTGTCGGATTAGTAGTACCCATAGTCGCGTCACTAAAAGTAATACCATTAGGTGCTACTTTAGCATTAATAGTTCCACTATTTTCAACTACCACAGTGTATGTTACGTACTCAGATGGTGACAAAAGTACCGCTTCAAATTCAGCTGTATAATTGTCCTTTATAGTATGTTTTATACTTCCGGCACTAGTATAAACAGTCTCTCCACCTTGAGTTGTTGCCGTAGCAGTTGCTGAAGGCGTAATTGATTTTATATGAATATCCCATTTAGTTGAAATTTCAGCCGTACCATTAATAGTAAGTGTTGTTGTAAATGCCGCATATCCAACCGCCATTATCAAAACAATAGCTATCAAAGCCATAATTAGTATGTTTTTATGTCTTGCTTCCATTTTTATTCCTCCTTATAGACAGCTTTCTACTCTAATAAAACTATATCATTTTTTTCAAACTTAATCAAGACATTTTTTAGTTTTTATGTAAAATAAAAGACTGCATATGCAGTTTTTTATTTTACACAACTAAGCTTGTGAATAAACTAATGTAACTTTAAGTACAGCAGCTTCACCGTTGTTTTTCTCTGCATTAGCAATTCCGCCAGTTTGTTCTTGAACTGTTTCACCATCATCAGTAGCTGTATAAGTTGCAGTTACAGTAATAGCGTTGTCATCTTGATCAGCAGCGATAGAAGGCTTTTTAGTAAATTCTACAGTATACTGAATATGTCCAACAGTAAATGAAGTTGCTCCAGCGTTTAATGCAGTTGTTGGTGCAGAAGCTTTAGCAATTGTAACAGCTGGTGTTCCAGCAGTTGCAGTAACTGTACCATAGTTGTGTGGAGTTAAAGTGTAAACAACAGTATCACCAGGTTGTTTTAAATCAGCAGTTAAAGTTGCAACAAGCTTATCAGTATCAAAAGCAATTGTTCCACTAGGAGTAAGTGTTCCACCAGTTCCTGGAGTAGCTGTAACAGCTTCTGTATCACCAGTAAAGTGAACATCCCAACTAGTAGTGATTTCTGCAGTACCATTAATTGTTAAAGTAGTTGCAAAAGCTGCATAACCTACTGCCATAACAAATACTACTGCTAATAATGCTCCTATTAACGCATTCTTGTGCTTAGATTCCATTTCTTTCTTCCTCCTTATTATATTTTCAAGTAGCCTATCTCTACTCTGTTACTAATATATCATTTTTTTGAGTTAAGTTCAAGGGGAAAATCAAAAAAAAAGAAAAATTTCTCTTTTTTTTGATTTTCCATTTTAGACTTGGTTATTTTACATAGACCTCGGAATGTAAATGCCTAAAAGTGACAATAAAATTTCTGTAACCTTATTATTAAATGATAAAACAATATCATAATCATTTTTAACATCATCAGCTATTCCTGCCACCCTATTTTCTACATAAAAGCTGTTTGCAAGCACCGATAATTCATATAAATAATTAGCAATATAATGAGGTTTTCTTTCCCTTGCCGCTTGATCTATAACATTTGAAACGTCTATTAATTTAAGCCTTAAAGCTCTATCGACATCATTATATATATTATCAGATAATTTACCATTGTTATTAGAAAGCAACTTATTAATTCTAAGATAAGTATATAAAATATAAGGACCTGTTTTACCATTAACCTCGCTAAATTTCTTAATATCAAATATATAATTTCTCGACATATCATTTTGAAGATCAGCAAACTTAATAATCGCATTTACAATTTTATCCAAGTCTTCCTTATCCATATGCTTATTTTCTTCCCTTAAATCTACAAATTCTTCTTTAACCTCATTAATTAAATCCTCAAGTTTTAACGCTCCACCACTTCTCGTTTTAAAAGGTTTATTATCTTTTCCATTTACTGTTCCATAACCATGATGCTCTAACCTTTTTTCATAAATAAGAGCTTTTCTCACCACTCTAAAAACTTGCAAAAAATGTAAGCTTTGCCTATCATCAGTAATATATATAATATCATCAGGATCAAAATCCCTTTTTCTTTGCCAAATAGTCGCTAAATCAGACGTACTATATAAATAAGCGCCGTCACTCTTTTGCAAAATCAAAGGTGGAACATCAACTTTATCAGTTTCTTCCTTAACATCTATTATTTTCGCTCCATCATCTACCCTAACAATTCCCTTACTTTCTATATAAGGAATCATCTCATCAAAATATTTATAAGCATCAGCTTCACCATACCAATAATCAAAATCTACAGATAAATATTTATAAATTCTCTTAATATCATCAACAGAAATTTTCATTATCCTCTTCCATAAATACACATATTCTTCTTTTCCATCTTGAAGTTCTTTTGTTATTCTATGGCACTCTTCCTTGACATTATCATCTTCCTTACATAAAGCACTTATCCTTGGATACGTCCTATTTAAATAATCTAAGTCAAATTCCATATCCTCATACTTAGTATTAGGATAATCATGTAAAAGTCCGTATATAACTTGACCCATTTGCAGTCCAAAATCTCCCAAGTGTACATCACTAATAGTTTTATTACCTTTAAATTTTAAAATATTATAAATTGCTTGTCCGATTATCGCGGTCCTTAAATGTCCAACATGTAAAGGCTTAGCTACATTAGGTCCTCCATAATCAATAACTATTGTGTCATGTTCTTCAGTACATCCTAGTCTATCACTACCTATTAATCCTCTCAAAGACTCATTTATAAACTTATCACTCACACATATATTAATAAACCCTGGTTTAGCTACTTCCACACTTTTAAAATAATAAGAAAAATCAGATAACTTTTTGATTTTACCTACAACCTCCTCACCTATTAATAAAGGCGACTTATGATAAACTTTAGCAAGGCCAAATAAATTATCGCACTGAAAATCAACAAAATCTTCTTTAGACCTTACAACTTTAGACTCTATCTCATACCCTAATTTTTTAAAAGCCTCATTTAAAATACTTTCTAGTTTATTATACATTCTATACCTCCTTAAAATAATAAAAAAATCCCACAAAATAAGGACGAGAAATACCCGCGGTACCACCTTACTTCATAGAATTTCTATGCTCTTTAATCTTTAACGCAGATAAACGGTTCAAGCTTAAAAGGCGCGTTCATAAGTAAATACTATTAGTTTCCACTAACCACTAACTCACTATAAATATTTATTCTTATTACTATTCCTTCGTCATCACTTTAACCATATTATAAAAAAATATATCATTTTTGTCAAGAAAAAAGGCCATCATTGATAGCCTTTCAAATACATTATTAAGCTTGTGTAGCAGTTAAAGAAACTCTAATAGAAGCAGATTGATTAGCACTTAAACTTGAAACTGCAACATCAGGAAATTCAGCAGTTACTGTCATTGTAGTAGTTCCTGA
Organism: uncultured Bacillota bacterium; assembly: GCA_946625165.1. GTDB lineage: Bacteria > Bacillota_I > Bacilli_A > RF39 > UBA660 > Coprosoma. Next base: position 35,070 of record CAMOSR010000004.1, on the reverse strand, counting down.
AGTTTTTTCTAAAGAAGTACTTGCAGGATTACTAACAGTAAATTTTAGATAACCATTAGTACTTGTACAAGTTTTAGCTGAAACTGTACAACCACTAACAGCCGTTACAGTTGGAGCTCCCAAAGTCGCATCCAAACTACCAGTGTTTTTAATTGTTAAAGTAAATACAACTTTATCACCTGGTTGATATAAATTTGCAGATACAGTCGCATTTTGACCATCAGCAAATGAAATTGTACCAGTTGGTGCAGTACCACCAGATTTTCCTGTAGTTGGCGTAATAACACCAGTTCCTGTAGTTTTTGTAGTATCAAAAGCTACATTCCAACTTGATTTAATTGTTGCAGTACCATTTATTGTAAGCGCTGTACTAAACGCTGCATAAGCTACAGCCATTACAACTAAAGCACCTAATAACATTGCAATTGCTGCATTTTTATGATTATTATTTCCCATATAACTTTCTCCCTATCTTAATTTTTTTTAATTTTAATCACCAACAACTTAAAGTAACTATTAACTAGTTGCTTGAGTAGCAGTGAATGATACTGTAATAGAAGCACTTTCGTTACCACTTAAATTTGTAACTGCACCATTAACAAATTCGGCAGTCACTTTAATAGTAGCTGTTCCATTAGAAGCATTTAAAGTAGCAGATGAAAAATTACCTACAGTAAATTTAATATGACCCGCAGTACTTGTACAAGTTAAAGATGAAACTGTACATCCAGTACTTGAAGAAATACTAAGTGAACCTAGTGTTGCTTTCAAACTACCAGTATTCTTAACTGTCAAAAGAAACTCTACTTTATCACCTGGCTGATATAAATCAGCTGACACTGTAGCATGTTGTCCATCAGTATATGAAACAGTACCAGTTGGAGCAGTTGTTCCTCCAGACCCTGTTGTAGGTGTTACAACACCTGTAGCAGTCGTAGTTTTTGTAGTATCAAAAGCTACATTCCAACTTGATTTAATTGTTGCAGTACCATTAATATTTAATGTCGTACTAAATGCTGCATAAGCTACAGCCATCACAACCAAAACTCCCAATAAAACTGCGATAACAATATTCTTGTTTTTATCACTCATTCTAAAACATCCTCCCTTACCTTAATACTAATATATCATAACCTCTTTTAAGTTTCAATACCAATTTTACAACTTTACACAAAAAATTACACTAAGAAGTAAAGTAGTACAATAATGCCTAATATAATTCTATAATAACCAAAAACTTTAAAATTATGTTTCTTAATATAATTCATTAAAAATTTAATAACAAACATTGAAGTAACAAAAGCAACAAACATCCCAACAAGTAAAATTGTAAGCTCTAAACCTGTAAAGTTAAAAGAAAATTTAAATAACTTAAGTAAACTTGCACCAAACATAACAGGAATTGCCAAAAAGAAAGTAAACTCAGCTGCAACTGTTCTAGACACGCCAATTAAAAGAGCCCCAACTATCGTCGCACCTGACCTAGATGTGCCGGGAAACACTGCTGCAATTAATTGAAATAATCCAATAAGTAAAGCAGTATTATAAGTAATTTCAGCAAGTGAATTAATTTTAGCTTTTCTATTCTTGTTTTCAATTACAATAAATAAAATACCAAATACTATTAAAGCAATCGCTACACACACTGGATTATAAAATAATCTTTCAAATACCTCATCGAATAAAACACCGACAACAGCTGCTGGTAAACACGCTACTATTATTTTCCCCCAAAGTGAAATTATACTTTTATCTGCCTTTATCTTTCCATTATCTTTATATAATGGCCATATCTTATTCCAAAATAATATTACAACCGCTATAATTGCTCCAAGTTGAATTACAACTTCAAACATATTATAAAATTCTTTAGAAACATCAAGCTTAATAAATTCGTTAAGTAAAATCATATGCCCTGTACTGCTTATTGGAAGCCACTCTGTAATGCCTTCAACAATACCAAAAATAATCGCTTTTAAAATAAACATCATTTGCCCTCACATTCTATATTTTCATCCTTCATCTTATTAAAAAACTTAATAGAGTTTTTTCTTAATTTGAATTCTTTTAAAGTGTCATCATCTAGTTTTTGTACATCTAAATCATATTTAATTTCATATTCATATTCACTATCTTTAGATATATAAACTTTAACACTCTTACCACCATATTTTTTATTATAAGAAGCATTTGCTTCCTTAACACTTTTTAAAATATCTTTTCCCTCTTCATCTAAAGCCTTATAATTTTTAATAACTATAGCCTCTTTAACCACATCTACATTATCATAAACTACATTTATACTAGTAAAATCACTCAAATGAATCGTTTTTGTTTCATACTTACACGTTTTACTAAAATCTTCATTTGAAACGCAGCCTGTTAAACTTAAAACTATAACTAAACAAAAAATTATTTTTCTCATGAAACCACCTTTGGTTCTATTAAAGAAAGTGATACTTTTTCTTTATCATACAAAATATCATCGACATAACAGTCTACAATATCACCCACACTAACTACTTCCATCGGATGCTTAATATACTTAGTTGTAAGTTTTGATATATGAGCAAGTCCATCATTATGAAGACCAATATCAATAAAAGCCCCAAAAGGTGTAACATTTCTAACTGTTCCTTGAAGTTTCATTCCAAGTTTTAAATCCTTTAAATCCAAAACATCACTTTTTAATATTGGTTTTGGCATATCATCACGTGGATCTCTATTTGGCTTCTTTAAAGATTTAATAATATCTTCCAAAGTATATTTATCTGTTCCCAAAATAGAAGCATATTCATCTATATCAATATCTAATTTTTGGTTAAACTCTTCTGTTCCAATATCATTGATATCAAGTTTAAGTAACTCCAAAAGCTTTAAAGTCTTATCATAACTCTCAGGATGAATAGCAGTTCTATCCAAAACATTAACGCCTATTACTCTAAGAAAACCTACTGCCTGTGTATAAACCTTATCAGATAATATTTTTTTTATTTCTAATCTATCTTTTATTTTTCCATTGCTATTCCTAAAATTAACTATTTTGTCAATAGTTGTTTTAGTAAGGCCAGAAACATATTTAAGTAATGACTTACTTGCCGTATTTACATTAACACCAACACTGTTAACTGACTTTTCCACAACAAAGTCTAAAGATTCTTTAAGATCTTTATTAGGAACATCATGTTGATACATACCTACCCCAATACTTTCAGGGTCTATCTTAACAAGTTCAGAAAGTGGATCTTGAAGACGCCTAGCAATACTAATCGCGCTTCTTTCTTCTACATGTAAATCTGGAAACTCTGATATTGCAAGCTTACTAGCTGAATAAACAGACGCCCCTGCTTCACTAACTAAAATATATTCTACCTTCCTTTTAGAATCCTTTATGACCGAAGCCACAAACGCTTCACTTTCCCTAGAAGCCGTTCCATTACCTATTGCAATAATATCAATATTATATTTATCAATTAAATCAAGTAACACTTTTTTGCTTTTTTCTTTTTCGTTCTTAGGTTCATGAGGATATATAACTTTAATATCAAGCATTTTGCCTGTTGAATCTACAATTGCTAACTTACAGCCAGTTCTAAAAGCCGGATCAAATCCCAAGACCATTTTATCCTTCATAGGTGGTTGCATAAGTAATTTTTCCAAATTAAGGCTAAAATTTTTAATAGCCTCCACATTAGCCTTTTCCGTAAGCTCACTTCTTACCTCCCTTTGAATAGAAGGAAATATTAATCTTTTATAACTATCCCTAATAGCTTCTTCAATTATATAATTAAGTGGTCCTTCTTTTTTTATAACCCTATCTTTTAAATAATTTATAATTTTTTCATCATCTACATCAATACTAACCGAAATAACCTTTTCATTTTCAGCTCTATTAATTGCAAGAATTCTATACTCTTTAGCATACTTTACCTTTTCATTAAAATCATAATACATTTCGTAAAGCTTATTTTCATCATCCGCATCCTTCTTTTTCTTACAAATAATTACTCCTTCATTAAAAACAAATTTTCTAATCCATTTTCTATAAAAAGCATTATCACTTATCCACTCAGCTATTATATAACTAGCCCCCGTTATAGCTTCTTCCTTAGTTTTTACATTTTCATTAAAAAAAGGAGCTGTTAAAGAATCTATATCTTTAGTAGTATAACTCATAATTTGTTTAGCAAGACCCTCAAGTCCATTTTTAATAGCTTCAGTTGCTTTTGTCTTTTTCTTTTCTTTAAAAGGTCTATATAAATCTTCTACCTCAACTAGTTTAGAAGCATTCATAATTTGCTCTTTAAGTTCATCAGTAAGTAAGCCTTTTTCATCAATCAGTCTAATCACATCTTCTTTTCTTTTTAAAAGATTTTCTTGATAAACATAAACCTCACTAATTTGTCTAATTTCTTCCTCATTTAAATTACCAGTTACCTCTTTACGGTATCTAGCAATAAAAGGAATTGTGTTTCCCCCCTCAAGTAATTTAAGTACGGCCTCAACCTGACTACTATTAATATTTAAATTTTTACCAATTTCATCAATTATTCCCTTATTCATTTTTTACCAAACCTCCCATTTCTTACTTCTGATAATCCATAGTTATTACTATCAAAATACCTATCACGAAGTCTATCAAAACCTACAGATATCGTTCTATCCATCGATAATTTTGTCTCTTTAATCATAACAATAGGAATGCCAAGTCTCTTTGCCTCCCTTATATATTCATTAATATTACATTTTCCATTATCATAAAAAACCATATAGTCAGGCTTTTTAACAATATAACCACCATGTTCATTTTTAACATTAGCTATATCTATCTCACTGAATAAACTACTCCCCCTAACTATTTCATCAGAAGACATAATTCTATTTACAAAAAAGCTAGGTGAATTATTGTGTCGAGCATCTGTACTAAAAGAATCTTGTTCTAATACATGCATAACCCTATCATTTTCAAAAGAATTATAGCCGTAATATAGAAGATATTCACCAGCATCACCAAATGAACTACTATTATCATTTCCAATTATTGAATAACAGTTTCTTCTAAGATTACTTTGCGCGCGAAACTCAAACTGGCCTCTAATAAGCATCGTATATTCTTTATCTCTCATATCATAAATTTTCACACCATATTTATCCGTAAGTTCACTATTAACATTAACTTCATTTTTTTCATCACTAACATCAAACAAATCTTCTTTAATTAAATCATATGATAAATCTTTTAATTTTCTTAAATCATCGTAATACATATGAACAACCATTTTATCTTTAAGATTATTATATAAATCTATTTTTTCATCACTAGAAACACTATCAAAATTAAGAATCGTATTATAAAATTTCAATCTTTCTTCATTAATAACCTTTTTATCATTTGACAGCTTATCATTAAATCTAATCATTTCTCTAATATTAGTCCACACATTATAAATATTATCCTCAAATAAAGCATCAACAATAACTTCTGATAGTTTCTTACTAGTAACATCCCTAAGAAAATTAATAAGCCCGTCCGTCCCATTAATAATCTCATCTCCATTATCATCAAAACTTTTATATTCCCAAAAATTTTCTTCAAAAATACCACTCATTATAAATGGATCTTTATCATAATAAGATACCATAAAATCAGGGTCATTAATAACCCCCATATAATCTTTAAAAATGCCCATTTCACTATCATAAGAACTTATAATTTCATCATAGTAATCATGTAATCTTTTATCTATAATATTCGCATTATTATTTGCTTCAGCTATATTAATAATACGCCTAAAAGCTAATAAATCTGGACATTTAAGCCTATCAAAAAATTCTTTCTTCTTTACTATTTCATCATTAAATTTAACTCCATTATAAATAAACTTCTCAATATCAAACTTTTCAAATAAATAAATAGCTCTATAATCTTTTTCGAAAAATTCACTAATAACATCAACATTAAACCTAGGAAGCATATATATAAGCATTTTATCGCTAATATCTTCCTTTAATAACATCCTTTGATTTTCCGCACTCGCACAACTTATAAAATATCCAGGATATTTTGTAATATCATCACCCATTTTTAAAATTATACTTCTAAATAATTCATAATCTAAATCATATGAGAAAAAATCATCATTCAAACTAAAAAACTCATGAAATAATTCATCGTGTTTAAGAACATAACTAATTGTTCCATTAACGTCCTTATTCATTAGTGCAGTAAATAATTTATATTCATGGGGCTTGTTACTACCGCTAAAAAAAGATTTAATTGTCTTAATATCAAATATTGATAAAACTTGTTCAACACTAAAATATGATAATAATTTTCGAAAACCAGCATATAAATCTCCACTATATTCCTTGAGCAAATTTATAGCAAATTCTCTTCTTTGTTCTTCATCGTACTGATTAATTTTTTCTAAAATAATATCTTCATTCATATACTTTACCTTCCTTATACCATTATACATTTTTTATATATAAAAGCAAACAAAAAACACAGTATTTGACACTGCATTTTTTATTTATTTAAATACTTGTTACCAACTTGTCTACCAACTAAAGACGCTTTTTTAATAGCTTTAAATCCATACTTTTCCTTTATTTTATCAACCGTTTTCTCTAAAGACTTACTATCTTCTCTTACCTCTAAATTTTCAAACAAAGATGTTTGGTGATTAGAACTTTCTACCAAATTATCAAGTCTCACCCCAATTAACCTAATCCCATCATCAACACTCATCTCATCTAATATTTCCTTAGCCGTCTTATAAACTTCTTCTGTAATATTAGTCGCATTAACTAATTTTTTCTGATGACTTCGCCTTTTGAAAAACTTATCTTTTAAAGTAACCACTACTACATAAGCATATTTCCCTTGCCGTCTAAGCCTTAACGTAACATTTTCAGAAAGTGCGAGTAAATATCCTTGTAATTCCTCTTTATTTGAAATATTGTGATCTAAAGTAGTTTCATTTCCAATTCCTTTTGGCTCATCTGCTACTGGATTAACAAAATCACTTCCTATACCATTTGCCGACCTAATCATATCAATAGCCATATTTTTAAAATACTTATATAATTTTTTATCATCAGCATGCGCTAAATCGTAAATAGTATTTATATTCAAATTATGAAGCTTAACAGCCGTTTTCTTACCAATACCAAATAATTCGTCAACTTGAAGCGGCCACATCTTATCCTGAACTTCATTTTTGTATAAAGTATGAACCTTATAAGGCTTCGAAAAATCAGAAGCCATCTTCGCACATAACTTATTATTCGCAATACCAATATTCACAGTAAAACCCAAATTATCATATATTTCTTTTTTTAACTTATAGGCAAAATCAACTTCATTTCCATATAAATGTTTGACAGGTGTATAGTCCAAAAAACACTCATCAATACTCATCGGTTCTATATCAGGCGTATAATTTTTTATAAGTTCGAACATACTATCACTCATTTTTTTATAAAAATTATAATTAGGAGGATAACTTTTTAAAGCCGGGCACTTTTTCCTAGCTGAATATAAAGTTTCACCAGTAACTACCCCTCTTTTCTTAGCAGGCATTGATTTAGCTAAAACAATTCCCCTTCTAGAAGCTTCATCGCCACCGATAACCGCATATGATTTTCTAATATCATATTTATAACCTTCTTTAAGCATAAGTACCGCCGTCCATGACAAAAAAGCATTATTGACATCTATATGCATTATAATCTTTTCCATAGAACCACCCTATATCCATTATAACACGAACATTAATTCGCGCAAAAGAAAAAAGATAAAAATTTATCTTTCCATATATCCCCTATAATATTTTTTATAATGAAAACCTTCCGTCTTTAAAGCCGTATACATTACTGCCTGTATTACATCATTAGTAAATAACTTTATATTAGCCCCATCTCTTACCATATCAACAAGAACTTTATACATTTTACATCTATCAGCTAGTAACATATCCAAATAAAGTGAATCCCCAACAAACATCGTATTATCAGGTTCACATCTATCATCAAACATTTTTCTTATATCCTTAAAATCAACAAAAGGCTTACTAGCTCTTGCCATATAATTCACTTTAAGAATATCAGCAACCGGTTTAACCCTTTTTACTGAACCGCTAGAACAAAGTCCCGCATTTATTCCTAAAATATTAATGTATCTAAAAAGCACTTCATTATCCTTAGTTACTCTTATATCATCAAAAGGTAAAAGTGTACAATCAACATCAAATACAGCATACCTAATACCGTTCTCATATAATTTTGGATAATTTATATCATATACAGTAGGTACATAAGAATCCGGTTTAAAAGCGTTAATCAATTTTAAACCCATACAACCATCCCTTCAGGCAATATATTATATCACTTTTTATCAAAAATAAAACTATCAAATTAATAAATCATCAAATTTTTGAACCATTTCCTCTAAATAATCAAGTTTTTTCAGTTTATAAATCCATTTGCTAGGAACTTCTTCAAATCCATATAAAATACCGGCAATTGAACCAGTAAGTGCCCCAATCGTATCAGTATTTCCACCTAGATTAATAGAACCAACTATAGCTTCACTATAAGACTTAGTTTTTAATATTACCCACATTACAGCTTCTAAAGTATAAACAACATATTCAGTAGATTTTAAATCATCAATTCGCAAATTACTTATATTAGTTTTTAAAAGTCTATTATAATAAGCTATTATATCTTCATCAAAATACAAAGAATAATCTAAACATTTAATCATATTATAACTAGCAAATTTATCCTTACCATTTAATATAAAAAGCAAATAATTAACATATATATAACATCCTAATACACTAATTTCATTAGCATGAGTAATAGAAGAAGCGTTTTTTACTACATTAAATACCTCATAATCCTGAAGTTTATTAAAATGACAATATAAAGCAATAGGAAGCATCCTCATAAGAGACCCACTACCATTTGCATCCATATCAGACTCACCACATTTAACTGCATCATCTTGAGTCTTCAAATACCTAACCAAAGCCTTCTTAGTAGTTTTATCAATATCAAAAACTGCGCCAATAGCAGTATATTCTGCCTTGCCTGCCCACTGACAAAACCTATTTGCCATATCATTATAGTCAATCTTATGGCACCTTACAATTGAATCAATAGTCGCTAAAGTCATTGAAGTATTAGAAGACCATACACCCTCAGGAACATCATAAGTTCCATGTCCAACCATTGAAGTTACTGGTTTTTCAAGTAATTTTTCACGCTCCATAAATTTCGCAGGAACGCCCATAGCATCTCCAACTACAAACCCTATAAATCCATCTTTAATCACTGACATAATATCACCACCTTAATTATATCACAGCAAAAGACAGTTTACTAAAAGAGTATGCATTTACTTTACACTGCACACTCTTCTACAATATATTTCATAATAACACTAACAATATAACTAACATCATCCTCAGTAAGCTCTCTATACATCGGAATCTTATGCCACTTATAAAGGCATCTGCGACAACATGTTCCAGTCGCATGCTGAGCAATAAATACCGGATGTACTTGCCTCATCGGTGTTTGTTTACCATCATTTCTAGGATAAGCTGGTTTCAACCTTTCATTTACAAAGTTATATGCATGCTTTTCTATCAAAGATATACCATTTTCTTTTACATATTCTTTCATTTTTTTATTCAAATGAAAACTAGACCTAAATTTTGATTTTTTTAAACCATCAAACAAATAATCTAAATTTTTATACATAGAAAACCACATCCACCAAATTAATTGTATCACAGGTTTTAGATACTGACTATTTTTTATATTAAAATAGTGTCAGTGTTTTTAACCACCAACACTAAATATTATAAAACCTTTGTATATGTCTTAATTTTAGGTACAGAAATAACCAATTCTAAATTGCCTTCGTCAGTTTTCTTACTTAGATATTCAAAATCATCTAAAGCAGAAGCAAATTGTTGTAAACATTCTTGAATTCTCTTTGGTTCATATTTCTCTACTTCAGAAGAATATGAACCAAAAATAGCCACTGCTGGTGTTTTATCAGGAACTAACGCTAGTTTTCTAATCATACCATCAGGATTACTAAACGGTAACTGAGAATAAACGACATCTACCGATGGCATATAATTAGAATCAATTAAAAACTTATCCAAAATATCCACTGTTCCAGTTCTAAGCGATTTAGCATTTCTCTTACCACTTTTAGATGAAAAACCCAAATAATCTGAAACAACATTGAAATTATTATCAGTAATTTCTAGAAGATCATGCTCCGCTACCTCATATCCAAAATCATTAAGTACACTTTCTAAAAATTGAGCATAATCAGATAACAAATTTACATTTGCTCTTTTAACCATTTTGACTCCCCCCTTCAAAAACACGATTATCCTAACACAAATTAAAAATAAAGTCAAATAAAGAAGCTAGACTACTTTAGCCAAGCTTCTATCACTCATTTTACTACTTAATTGATTTGAAATCTCCTTATTTTTAATATTCACTATATCATAGTCATTACCAGGATCAACAATAATCACAGAAGCATTACTATTAACACTATCCATATCTCGCACTACTGCCATATAAATGACTTCATACTCATTTTGCATGTTATACCTTCTATTTATATCTCCAATAATCTCGGCACTTACAAGATCCATAGATAGCATAACATTATAACCGGCCTGACTTAAAGCTCTAGCAATAGCGTTATAAACATTAATAAAATCCAAAAGTTTTAAATCACTATTTTTATTTTTTTGAGCATATTCATTATCTATTGAATAAATAACAAGACCCGAAAAATTATTACTAAACTTTTCAAGCATTTTCAAAATTCTTTTAAGTTCAATAGCACCCATATGATCATCAGTAGCTTTTCCATAAATAAATGCCCCAGTATTAAAACTTTCACTTTGACACCTAGCTGCATTTCTAACAAAAACATCTTCATCTCTAAATCTATTGACATCTTGACACGTAAGCACAACAATATCCGTATTTTGCTTCCTCAAAGCCACCATATCACTATTATCTAAAATAGCACCATCTGAAACTTTTTGAATAAACAATGTTTTATCAGACTCTTTTAACGTTTTAGTACTCTGCATTTCAGTTTTAATAGCTTGCTTAATTTCTGGATTATATGCCTTCTCTTCTAAATTAACTACCTGTGAAAGCTTATTTTGAGAATCTGAACTAACCCGATATCCATCATTAGTTGTCACACCTTTTTCTAAACTAACCACTGGTTCAGTCTTTAACTCTACTTTAGGTAAACTTACATGATTAGCTGGGCTAAGCATCACGCTGCTTTTTTTAACTGAAACTCCAACTTCTCTATTTTTAAAAGATTGTATAAGTTTATTTTTTAGTTCATTATATCTATCTAAAATTTTATCCAAACCTTTAGCATAATCAGCAGTTGCAACATTAAATTTAGGCCATTGTATAACCATTCTTTGAACTATCATATTTTCCTCAACAGGTATCGTCCAGCCGGTACTTTCTCTTTTGATAATTTTATTTTCCAAGCAAGCAGTATTTAACGATCTTTCTAAATAATCCAAACACATATTGTAAACTCTAATCCAAGCTTTAATATACTCTATATATTCTTCCTTACGTGGAATAGTTACAATATTAAAAGAACTACTATTTGATACTCTAACTAAAACTTCTCTTCCACGAGTTTTTAAAAACTTCCCAGCTTTAAGCTGTGAATCTATCCAACCAATAAGGTCACCAGCACGGCGAAAATCATCAAAACTGTCAATTTTTTGAACATCAATCCTATTTAATAGCGTTGCCCCTTGTTTTTCTTGAACAATCATCTCATCACCCACGCTCTATATTCTATATAAATTATACATCTACTTTACACTAAGTGTCAATAATTATAACAAAAAAGCAAGTAAAATAAACTTGCTTAACTAATTCTTACCACCTTATTCGCTTTGCAATACGATAAAACAATCCTGTAAAGAAATTAAATACCATTACTGCCACTAAGAATAATCCACTTATTATAAAAATTAGCTTAGGTGTTAAAATAACAAGAGAAAAAAATCTCCTCATAAACAAAATTTCAAATATAAATAACAAAAATAAAGACCCAAATAACACTCTTCTAAGCCTATTAAAAGGCACACTTATTCTATAAAGAAGCATAAAACCTGTTAAAGCTGTCATAATAACACATAAAGTTGATACCTCGCCTTGTGAAAGTCTAATAAACGAAGGTAAAATCATAATAATAAGTATATTCGCTACGATAGTAATCGCTGTCGGAATTGACTTTTTAAGAACATTTATAATAATCTTTCCATTAATTCTTTCATTATTAGCTTCAAGAGCCAAGACAAATGAAGGAATACCTATCGTTACTGTACTAGTTAAAGTAAGCTGAATTGGTACAAAAGGATAAGTCTCACCTAAAAACATAAATATTATGGCTAATATCGTCGCATAAGTAGTCTTACACAAAAATAAAGTTGACGACCTTTGAATATTGTTTATACTTCTTCTTCCTTCTGATACTACCTTAGGCATTGATGAAAAATTAGAATCCAAAAGCACTAACTGTGACACATTTCTTGCCGCATCACTACCACTATTCATAGCCACACTACAGTCAGCTTCTTTTAAGGCTAAAACATCATTAACCCCATCGCCAGTCATGGCAACAGTATGTCCCTTAGCTTTTAAAGCTAAAATAATATCTTTTTTCTGATTGGGTTTTACCCTTCCAAAAATATTATATTCATCTACCAAATCACTAATTGCCGATTTAGTTCTACTCATATCCACATATTTTATATCATTAAGACCAACTTTCATAGCTACTGACGCCACCGTTTTAGGATTGTCACCAGAAACTAGTTTAATATCAACGCCCTCCTCTTTAAAATACTCCAAAGTAGCCCTAGCATCTCTTCTAACTTTATCACTAATTATAACAAGCGCCATAGGAATCAAATTATTTGGTAATTCTTTATTTAATCTTTTATTACTCCTAGCAAGTAAAACTACTCTGCTATCTATATATGCCTCAAGCTCTTTTATTTTGTTTGAATCCTTAACAATAATATCAGGAGCCCCAACCACATAACTAACCTTCTCAAAAGAAATTCCTGACCACTTATTTTTAGAAGAAAATGGCACAGTTTCTAAAACCTTATAATCATTACTTCTTCCATACTTCTTACTAATAGCTTCCATTGTCTGATTATCATTTTCCATATGATAGCCTATTAATCCAAGAGCATCAGTTATATCACTCATAGGAGTACCATTTAAAGGAACTAACTTCGATACCTCCATCTTACCTTCAGTAATAGTCCCAGTTTTATCTAAACAAATCGTATCTACTCTAGCTAAAGTTTCAATACAATAAAGTTCTTGAACTAAAACTTTATAATCAGCAAGCCTAATAACACTAATAGCTAAAACCGTACTCGTAAGTAAAACTAAGCCTTCAGGAATCATTCCAATTAAAGCCGCCACTGTCGAAATTATCGCATCAGATAAAGCTGCCTCTTTAGACTGATTTAAAAACAATAAAATTCCAATTGGCACTATAGCAATAGAAATATATTTAATAATTCTATTTATAAAATTCATAATTTCTGAATTTACTTTCTTAATATATTTGGCCTCTAATGATATTTGTGAAGCATAATTATCCTTCCCTACATGGATAGCCTCTGCTAAACATGAACCACTGACAACAAAACTTCCAGAATATAATTGAGATCCAACTTTTTTACTAACGGATTCTTCTTCCCCAGTGATCAAAGACTCATTAACAAGCATTTCACCCGATAAAACTCTACTATCCGTCGGGATTTGATTACCAGATCTAAGTTTTAAAATATCTCCTAAAACAATTTCATAAATACTTACTTCTTTTTCTATTCCACCTCTAATAACACGTGCTTTACTCTCATTTAATAAAGATAATTTATCAACTGTAAGTTTACTTCTTATTTCTTGGAAAGTACTAATCAAAGTATTACATATAACCACACCAAGAAAAAGCAAATTTTTATATGAACCCGCGAAAAAAACTGCCAAAGCCAAACCAAAATTCAAAAAATTAAACAATGTAAAAAAATTGCCCGCAATAATTTGACCAATAGATTTAGTTTTAACATCAGACCTATAATTTACTAAGCCCTTTTCTTCAAGCTCTAAAACCTGCTCTTCAGTAAGTCCTTTAATCTTTTCCATCGTATCACTCTCTAAATCAATTTTAACATAAATAAGAAAATCTTTAAATAGTAAACAATGCAATTATCAACAGACAAAATTTTCAAATATTTTTCTTTACATTATGCGTAAAATATTATATAATGTACTTACGCAGGTGTAGTACAACGGTTAGTATATGGCCTTGCCAAGGCTAAGATGCCGGTTCGATTCCGGTCACTTGCTCCATTTAAAATTAACCCTTGATTTCTCAAGGGTTTTTACATATTTAAATTTATTTACAGATTTTGAAAAAGAAAAAGTAATTAAATCCGGATATAAAGACACCAACACAACACTAAAAAACAACCTAAATAATAAAAAACATTCATACAAGAAAAAACATAATTTCAGATTATATAATCTAATTTTTATATTTTAAGTTATCCATTAATGTATTCATTAAATTATCTAACATAACAATTAAACAAGTATTATCAAGCATACAAAATTTTATTTAAACAATAACACCAATTCTTTTTCTCATCTTTTTTTAACTAGTTTTTTACTATTAGATACCTTAATAGTAGTCATATTATTTCGATTTCCACCATATATATCGTAAAATAAATCGTCACCTATTACAGCAACCTCTTCTGGCCTTAAACATAAAATATCACACGCTTTTAAAAAACCTCGCTTTAAAGGCTTTAAACCAAAAGTTATATATTCTATTCCCTTTTCGTTAAACCTTTCCTCAAGTTTCTTTGACATACCATTACTAAGTATCACCACTTTTAATTTAGACATTACCATATCTATCCATTTATCATTTTCTTCCGGAATATCTTTTTGATCAAACCTAATAGTCTCATCTACATCAAGTATTACACCTTTTATTCCATAATCGCTTATCAACCTATCTAGTTCTTCCTCAGTTAATTCACAAACTGAGTCTATTTCCATATCTGGTTTAACTAATTTACTTAAAATATAATTAGCAAGCTTACAAATCAAATTATAAAATATATCATCTGGCCTTTTCATAGAATTTTCCTCCTGTTAATAAGATATTATATCAACTATTTAGCCAGTCTTCAACTCTAATCTTCAGTTCTATAATTAAAGCATAACTAATATAATTATATCAAATATAAAGAAAAAGAAGCCGCTTACTTCTTTTTATTTATAAATTTTATAGCTTCACAAGCAGCAATAGCTCCATCAGAAACCGCCGTAACAAGCTGCCTTACATCTTTTGCCCTATTATCACCACTAACAAAAATTCCAGACACATTCGTGTGACAATCTTCAGAAGCTACTATATAACCAGACTCATCCAAAGCTATAATATTTTTAAAATTCTCATTTTCAGGAATTCTACCAATAGCTATAAATAAACCAGATACTTCTATATCTTCCTTACTACCGTCATTATTAGTTACTTCAATACCTTCTAACTTATCATCACCAATTAATTTAGTTACATTACTATTATATATAAATTTTATATTATCCCTATTTTTAAGATTATTTACTAACGCCTCTTCGCCTCTAAATTCATCTCTTCTATGAATTAAATAAACTATTTTAGCAATGTCAGTTAAATATAAAGCGTCCTCTAAAGCCGTATTTCCACCGCCAACAACAGCAACATTCTTACCTTTATAAAAAGCCCCATCACAAGTTGCGCAGTAAGAAACACCCTTTCCTATAAGTTCATCTTCTCTAGTAACACCAAGTTTTCTATTTTCTAAACCAGTAGCTAAAATAATAGTTTTAGTTTCATAAATACCCTTAGTAGTTATCACCTCTTTATAATCGCCATTATCCTTTATTTCCGTAACTTTTTCAAATTTAACTTCACTTCCCATTTCTTTAGCCTGATTATAAAGTTTTGTTGCAAAATCAAAACCCGAAATACCAGGATTAGCTGGATAATTTTCAATTGACAAAGTATTTATAATCTGTCCACCATAACTAACGGCCTCTAAAACTAAAGTTTTCTTCATTGCCCTTCTAGCATAAATACTACTAGTAAGTCCTGCAGGTCCTGCACCAACTATTATAATATCGTACATTTAGTCTCCTCCAAGCATACCTTCAATTTCTTCTTTTGGTCTTAAACCAATACTTCTAGTATATTCACTTCCACCTCTAAATACTACTAAACAAGGAATAGAAAATACCCCATACTCTTCCGCAAGTTCATCTTCATCGTCAATATTTACTGAAACAATCCTATACTCATCATGCTCACTCGCTATCTCATCCAAAATAGGTCTAATCATCTTACAAGGGCCACACCAATCAGCATTAAAATCTACAAGTACAGGAATCTTAGAATCCAATACCTCTTCCTTAAAATTATCTTTACTAACATCTATTATTTTCATACAATTACTCCTTTTCTATATTAGCTAAAATTTTATAAGTTAATGAATATAAAGATATAACCTCTTTTTCACTCAAATTAATACATTCTCCCATTTTTTTAGGAATCTCTACTGCCTCTTCCCTTAAACTTTTGCCTTTTCTAGTAAGCTTAACATTTACTATTCGCTCATCATTAGCATTTCTTTTTCGTGTTATATAACCTTTTAACTCAAGCTTTTTTAAAAGTGGTGTTAAAGTACTCGAATCAAGCATCAAAGTATTTCCTATTTCCTTCACATTACACATGCCATGTTCCCATAGATAAAGCATAACTATATATTGAGTATAAGTTAAATTTAGCTTATCCAAATGCGGTGTATAATGTCTTATTATTTCTTTACTACACAAATACACCGGAAAACATAATTGTCTTTCAAGTTTTAAACAATCATAATTCACATAATCACCTACAAAACTTCTAAAATTTTTTTCTCCATTTTCAAAGGATCTTCAATAGGAGAAAGCCTATAAATCACATCCCCATTTCTATCAACTAAAAACTTAGTAAAATTCCATTTGATATCATTTTCTTTTTTAGTAGAAGTACTTATCTTTTCAACAGCCTTCATAGCCATCTTATTTTTAACGCCATAGATTTCCTCTTTAGGAGAATTTTCCTTTAGATAAGTAAATAGTGGCTCTTCATTTTCGCCATTGACCTCCACTTTAGCAAATTGATCAAATTGAGTTTTATATTTTCCTGTACAAAACTCATGTATCTCATCATCCGTCCCAGGGGCTTGATGTCCAAACTGATCACATGGAAAATCTAACACTTCAAATCCTTTATCATAATATTTCTCATATAAAGTTTCCAAAGCTTTATATTGAGGTGTAAAACCACAACCTGTTGCCGTATTTACAACAAGTAATACTTTTCCTTTAAAATCACTTAAAGATACCTCTTTACCATTTCTAGTTTTAACTTTTAAATCATATATATTCATAAATGATCTCCTTTATTTAACTTGTGTACGACAAAATCGTAACATATAAACAATAAAATTTCAATATATTTATGTAAAATTTAAAAATCATCGTTATTTTTCGCATGAAATAACCATGCAATTATAAAAAGGGCAAAAAGTCCTTTTTATAAATTCATCTCTTTACTTAAAGCTTCAGGAATATGCCTTGCCCCTCTAATTGAAGTAAGTCCAAATTTTCTAAGTTTTTCCATTGGAAATTTTAAAGGTGAATAAGTTTCAATCAATTTCATATTCATCAAATCACTCTCACCATATACATTTGTTTCTAAAACAACACACTTATAAATAATTGCTGAATAAGGTTTAGCCATATAAATATAAATAATGTCATTAGCCTGTATATTAGCCCCTCTATGCCAAGTAATAACTTTATTTTCTAAAAAAGCTCTTTCCAAATCAAAATATTTAGGATTAGCTGGAATTACCCATTCATTTTTACTTTGTTTAGATATAACAGTATAGCTTCGGCTTTCATCAATAAGTTCCATAAGTATATCATCGTCTATAGTATCATCTAATATGACACTAATCCAATTAATCTTATTCATATGATATGCCTTATAAAATCCTTTTTTCTTTAACAAAGAATTTATTTTATTTTTATCTAACTTTAAATTAATAATTTCAATTTCATCCTTGCTTTTTCCATCAAGTTTGACTTTTTCAAGATTCATAATAAGTGCATACCACTTACCATTGTTCTCAAAAATTCCAAAACCCGGATAACCATCAAACTTAAATATAGGTTCATCGCCATATTTATCCAACATCAAATTACAAATTCTATTAGCTTGCTCACTAATAAAAGGCCTTTTAATAAAACACTTACTAGCAATATCTATTAAAATATTAGTATACTCTTCCCTAACCCTATTTACAAAAACACCATTTTGACCATCTACTCTAAAATTAGTATATTCCTCATTTATATCCAAGTCATAAATTTTACCAGAAACCTTGCCATCAAAAACAACAATACAAACCTCAAAATCACCATCTATAATCTTAGTCACATATTCATACTTTTTACCATTTAAAATAAAACCATAAGATAAAAGTCTATCATAATCAGGAATAAGCCTTTTAAAAATGTTACTCTCAAAATTCATAAAATCACATCCAAAAATATTTTACCATATAAAAGAAAAAACTAGAATAATCTAGTTTCAAATAAATATTAAAGCTAATTCACTACTTTTTTTACCATAGCCTTTCCTTCTTTACCTGACGAATAATAAGAAATATCTTGTTTTGAAGCCGCATAGTTTTTACACCTCATAACAATAAATTTATCTAAATACTCATTACCGCCTTCAACACAAAATATCTGAAAGCCATCAATAATAAAATCATAATCAAAAATCTTCCTTTTAACATATTCAGCTTTTTCACAAGATAACGGTGATAAAATATCACAATTACCACACCTATGAATAAACGAATCATTAAGACCACTATCAATTACTTTTATCTCACCAAATTCTTTTAAAATATAATCAAAATTAGTGCGATTAACTTTTATATTAACCGGATACTTAAGTACAAATTCTCTTAAAGTAAAAGCTTTATATCGATTATAAAAAATATAATTTCCATCATTATAAAAATTATATTGAGGTTCTTGATAATCAATTATTTTTTCTAAACAAGCAATAGCAATATTACCACATTTAAGATCAGAAACATCAATATTTTTAATATCCGCAATTCTTACCATATGATATTTGCCGTATTTTTCAATTATCCTATCAACAATTTCTAACATACTTTCACGCACAGTAAGTTCAATAGCCAAATCTATCTCCGCACTAGTAACCATTCTGGTTTTACCATTTTCTTTTATTAAAGCATATAATTCCACGAAACCACCTCTAAATTAACTTGTATTATATAATATTTTAATTTTTTGTCAAATTAAAAACTGTTAATAAACAGTTTTTAATTAATTTCTATTGTTCTATTAGTTTTTTTAGCAGTCTCTTTTGGTACTTGTACTTTTAAAACTCCATCTTTAAAGTTAGCAACTATTTCCTCATCATTAACTTCTCCAACATAAAATTTACGTTCCATTGAACCATAAAATCTTTCTTGCCTTATAAAATCTTTTCCACTTTCATCATTTGAAGAATTAGTTTCTGCACTGATAGTTAAATAGCCATTATCATAATCAACTTTTACATCTTCCTTTGAAACACCTGGCATATCAGCTTCAATGTAATAGCTTCCATCCTTTTCATAAATATCACATCTCATATTTTCAGTAGGAGTTAAAAAAGTATCAAACATACTGTCTAAATCGTACCTTCTTGGTAACATACGCATATTTATTCCTTCTTTCTATTACAAATTAATAATACCACATCTTTTAGCACTTGTCAAGTGTAAGTGCTAAAAAACGACAAAAAAAATTAGAAACGACTATTTAATCATTTCTAACCTTTCCTGCATTCTTTCTTTACCAAGCAACCTCATAATATCATACAAATCAGGTGTCATACTTTTTGAAGTCAGAGTTACACGAACTACCGTACTGAAATCAGCAATACTACCTTTATAATTTAAAGGATTTTCCTTATATTCCTTCATCTCACCTGCATAGCCTAAACTAACCGCAACTTCTTTCATCTTATCAAACCAAGCTTGCTTGTCATCACTTTCATCATATTTTTTTAAATAAGATGTAACAATATTTTTAATTTCATCTAAATCAGTAATATTTTGCCATTCATAATTAAGAGGCTTATAAAGTTCATCATACATATACCATATTTGATTTTTAACATCACTAAAACAAGCAATATCTTTACGAGGCTTCTTCTGCTCCCTTTCGATGTTAAATATAGATACCGAATAATCCTTATATTTAGTAAGCAATCCTAAAAGTTCACTATCATATTCTTTTGCATATTCTAACGCCCTATTATAAACATCTTCTGCTGTTAAAGTACTGATAAAATTCTTAGATATATTTATTATTTTATCATAATCATACATTGTCCCGCCTTTAGGCATTTTACTAAAACTAAATTCGAAGTCTTTATAATTTTTATCTTTATTTTGATTCATCCACATTTCAAAATTAGAGTTAGTTATAGTGGCTAAATAAAGAACCAAAGCTTCATTTGGAATGCCTTCTTTATGATAATAATCCACTGCCGCCCATGGATCCTTTCTTTTAGAAAGTTTTCTACGCGTACCATTATCATCAACCATTAAAGTTGAAATATGTGCATACTTAGGAAGTTCAAATCCTAAGTTAGTAAATAAATCTATATGTTTATCCAAACTAGCAAGCCATTCTTCACCACGAATTACATGCGTAGTCCTCATCAAATGATCATCAACTGCATGTGCGAAATGATATGTTGGGAGACCATCAGATTTAATAATTGGAATATCTAAATTATTCTCTGGTATTTCCATTTTACCAACAATTTCGTCTTTAAATTTTATCCTATGATTTGGATTTCCACGAGACTTTAATCTAATGATATACTTCTCGCCATTATTGACTTTTTCTATGACATCTTCCATATTAAGTTTTCTACATGATGCCCATCTACCATAGTAACCAATTTGCTCTTTATTTTTAGTTTGAACATCCTTTATATGCTCAATTTGTTCTGGAGTACAAAAACAAGGATAAGCCTTGTCTTCGATAATTAATTTTTTGGCAAATGCCTTATAAATATCCTCTCTTTTACTTTGGACATAAGGACCATAATTACCAACCTCACCATCTTTAGTTACACCTTCGTCAAAAGTAATATCAAACTTATTTAAACTATCAATAATCATATCAACACCATTATCAACAGTTCTTTTTGTATCAGTATCCTCTATTCTAAGATAACAAACTCCTCCACTTTGAGTAGCAAACACTCTGTCAACAAATCCAACATCTAAAGATCCCAAATGAACAAAACCAGTAGGACTAGGAGCAAGTCTAGTTACCATTGCCCCTTCTTTTAAATCTCTTTTCGGATACTTATTTTCATAATATTCAAAATCATGTTCAGTTTTAAGCAAAAAATCTGCATATTCTCTTCTATTCACAATATCACCTTCTACCATTTTCTTTAGGCCCAATCTTTTTCACTTTACCATTTTCTCTCGGAAGAACCGTAAAGTCAATATATGATACAATAATCCACCTTGCCGTGTCAACAATATCAGCAGATATAAAACTCAAATCATGCCTAATATCATCATAATGCCTTTTGACATCGTCTAAATTATCACCTTCATAAATTAACACACTACCAAAATTCAATTGTTTACCATAAAGTTTATATCTCATAACACACATCCTTATTTATATTCTATCATTTAATTAGAATATATGCAAAAGAAATAAAAAAAGATTCATAAATTTGAATCTTTTTAAGGCTCAGGTGACCCAGGAACAACCTCAGTCGGCTCTTTTTCATCATTAGTATTTTCCTTTTTGTCGTTATCATCTTCATTGTTTTCATTAACATCTGATGGTTTATTATCATTAGTATCAGTTTTATTATCAGTATTCTTATCCGTCTTTTTATTAGAACTGCTGTCAGTAGTTTTATCAGTAGTAGTATTTGAATTTCCACCAGCCGTCAGTGTTATAGATTTAACATCATCAACATTAGCTCCAGCGGGAACACTTTGAGTAATAACATAGCCATTTCCACCATTTGCGCTAACTTTAATACCATGGCTAGCACACCAAGATTGAGCAGAACTCAAAGTTTGTCCAACAAAATTAGGAACTAAAACTAATGACCTCTTACCAGTAGTTTTTTGACCAATAACCACCTTTTCATAAGGAATATTTATATCAAAACTAAACGATTTAACCACTTTGGCTTTTTTAATGCCTAAGTTCTCTTTCATCGCATTAGAAACTTCCTTAACACTTTCATCATATAAAACATAATTATATAAAGATAAATTAGAGCCACCATAATCAACTATTCTTGCATCATAACCATTTAAATATAATCTCTGAATACCCAAAACATCAGCCATATCAGTATCACCATCTGTCTTGCTAGCTATATCCTTAAAAACATTATAAAGTGATAATATTTGATCAGTACTCATGTTAGTAACCATATTATTACTAATTGTATCTAATAATTTATATACCGTATTTAAATCTTTAATAGACTTAAATTTATTTAATAATGCAGCCACTACCTCTTGCTGGTGCTGTCCTCTAATAAAGTCATTACTTGTATAATTAGTCCATTCCTTAGAACACATGTCAGGATTAGCGTGCCTATTACGAGAATAAGCCAAAGCCTGTTCTCCATTTAAAGTTTGAAAACCTTTTTTAATATAAACAGTATTAGCCCCCCACATCCTACTACTATTTTGTTCACACAAACTATAAGGCACATCTATTTCAACGCCGCCTAAAGCATCAACTAAACTAACAGCTCCTTTAAAATTGATTTTTACATAGTAATCTATATTTACATCTAAAAAATTTTGAATTGTATTTATCATACAACTTTCGCCTCTCCAAGCAGCGTGCGTTATTTTATTTTTCTTCTTACCCGCAAAACATGAAATTGGAACATATGAATCACGGGGAATACTAAGAATTGTCGTACCCAAAGTTTTTGGATTAAAAGTGATAACCATAAGCGAATCACCATTAAACGAACTTCCTTTTATACCTTCTTCCTCTGAGTCAACGCCCATAAGTAAAACCGTAAATGGCGAATCTATAGATTTACCTTTACTACCAACAAGAGTATCCTTTTCTTTTACTTTCTTCTTCTTGGTATATATAATTTTTGTCTTATCTTTAATATCTTCATAACCTTCCATACTACCAAACATTACAGAATAATTAGTAGGCAAAAAGACATATTTTACATCACCCTTATATAAAGCATCTATCATTTCAATATAATTACTATATTCTTTTACTTCATTTGATAAACTTTCACTTTTAATAATCTCCTTTGGTATCTCATATCCATCAATGCTTTCCTCATCAACAACAAGACCTATTGCCTCATCACCAATTTTAGAAATATCCTTCACATCATTAGTACTTAACGTAACCAAACTAGATGAATATGTTTTATAACCAGATGTGTCACTGACACCATCAAGCGTTGAATAAACTCTATCAACATTATAACCAATAAAACCGGCCCCAGCTCCAATCAGTAACATCAAAATTATAACAAAAGTAAGTTTGCCATTTTTATGCTTCCTATAAAATCTAATTACTAAGATAAGTAATATAAGACAAAAAGTCCCTAAAACAAATGACCCTACTAATCTTAATTCATCTTCTATATTATTAAGCAAAGATACATTATAAATCAAATATCCACAGCCACCTATAAGTATTAAACTACCTATAAATGATAGAAATAATGACAATTTATGACTTTTTTTACTTCTTTTTTCTTCCATTCTTTGACTTCTTTTTCCCATCAAATCACTCCTCAAGTACTATAAATAAGTATAGCCTAAATTTCAATTTTTAACAATATATATTCCAATTTTTTTACTATCATCTTTTAAAAAGCGCCTTCAAAATCGCATATGAATCTTTTATCACACGGTAATGAGATTTGTTATCATTATAAATAGTTTTAATATAAACTTTTTTTATTTGAATTTTTGAAAGAGCCAAATATTTTAAAACATTCATTTCATATTCAAAACCACTACCATCAATTTTAGCCAAATCTAAAAGTATTTCCTTAGGAAAACACCTAAGACCAGTTTGCGTGTCACAAATATCCTCTTTATAAAGAATTTTAAATATCTTAGAAGCCATTTTATTGGCAAACCTTCTTATAAATGGTGCATTTTCAAACTTTCTAACCCCAAAATAAACACCTTTTTCATTTAAAAAACAATCAGCAATGTTTTTAATATCTGAAATATCCTGCTGAAGATCATCATCTACAGTTATAACCGCATCAACCTTAAACTTTTGCAGATACTCAAACCCCGTTTTCAATGCAGCACCTTTACCTTTATTAATATCATGTTTTAAAAGCTTGTCAACTTTAATCTTAGAAAACACTTCATTATTTGTACTTCCATCGTTGACAACAATAACACTGTTAAAACCACTATCATTCAAAACATTTATAGTTTTAATTAATTTATCGGTTGGATTAAAAGTTGGGATTAAAATAGCAATTTTATCATATTTCATAATACCTATATACCCTCTTTATAATAGTTTTGTAATTTATAAAGGAAAACACATTTAAACAAGTTATTATTCATTTGTCTTTTCCTCATATGATATTATAACATTTTTTCTAAAAATAAAAAACTGCATTAAGCAGTTATTTTCTCAATGGAGGGCCTAGTCGGATTTGAACCAACGATCAGGGAGTTGCAGTCCCACGCCTTACCACTTGGCTATAGACCCATTTATGAAGAGACGCAAACTACACATCTCTCCATACAAACATTTTATTATATTTTATGTTCTTTGTCAATAAATGTTGACTATTTATCTCTAAGTTGAGCTCCAAGTTCACTTTCACACTTAGAAATTATATTATCAAATACTTGCATGACCTCCCCCTCACTTAAAGTTCTATCATCGGAAGAAAAAGTAAGTGAATAAGCGATAGACTTCTCATCATCTTTAACATTATTCCCAGTATAGACATCAAACACATTAATACTCTCAAGAAGTCTTCCGCCAGCTTTTTTAATAACAGCCTCTAACTGTGAAGACATCATATCTTTATTAACAATAAACGCTAAATCTTTTTTAATACCAGGATATTTTGAAGAAGGTTTAAATTTAATAGGTTTAACGCCGCTCATTAAAGCATTCAAAGAAAGTTCAGCAACATAAACATCATCCTTACAAATAGATGGATGAATTCTACCTAACATTCCAATTTGTTTTCTATCAAGCATAATAACTCCACATATTCCAGGATGCATATCAGGTAATTTTCTCTTTTCAAAAGTATATCTGTTTTTAAAGCCTAAATAATCTAAAATGTTTTCTACAATACCTTTTATAAGATAAAAATCAACTTTTACTTTAGTACCATTCCATTCATTTAATACATAATTGCCTTCCATAAGTATAGTTATTTTACCCTCTTCCATATAATTAACATCATAAGTTTTACTTATTTCATAAAGATTAATATCGTTAATCTTACGAGCTTTATTATAATCATATACATTTAAAAGTGAAGGAATTAAAGTAGTTCTTATAACTGATTTATCCACACTCATTGGATTTGGTAAAATAGCATTTTCTTTTTCATCATATTTAAACATCTTAGCCATATCAGGTGAAACCAAAGTGTACGTTTTACACTCATTAAGACCTAGGCATCTCAAACGCTTAGAAATCATTTTACGGTATTTAACATCGCCAACATATTCCCCTTTTCTAATTTTGACATTAGGCAAAGTTGAAACTAAATTATGATATCCATAAAGCCTGCCAACCTCTTCAGCAATATCATTGACATTTGGATCAACGTCAAGTCTTCTAGCTGGAATAGTTGTAATAAATTTGCCATTTTTAAATTCAAATGGAAAATCTAAACGATCTAGTTCTACTTTTACATCATCATTTGTAAGTGTAATACCTAGCATATCATTAATTTCTTCTACTGTAAATTCAAGTACCTTTGGCGTTTTGTCAACCTTATCATGGCATATAGTTCCAGAAAGCACTTCAGCACCAGCATACTTTTCAAGCAAATGACAAGCTCTTTCAATAGCTTTCACAGTATATTCTGGGTTTAAACCCTTACCATAACGAATTGAAGCCTCACTTCTAAGATCTAAATGAGCCGCCGTATATCTAATACTAACACTATCAAATATCGCACTTTCAATCAAAATATCTTTAGTATTCTCTGTAACTTCAGTATTTTCACCACCCATAACACCAGCTACACACACAGGCTTTTCACCATCAGTAATAACAATATCAGATGAGTGAAGAGTTCTTTTAACTCCATCTAAAGTAACTATTTCTTCGCCATCTTTAGCATCCCTAACTAAAATTTTATTTCCTAAAGTGTCTTTATCAAAAAAATGCAGTGGTTGACCATATTCAAGCATAACATAATTAGAAATATCGACAACATTGTTAATACTTCTCATACCATATGCATTAAGTCTTCTTTTAATAAACTCTGGACTCTCACCTATCTTAACCCCTCTAACCATCTTAGCTAAATAATAAGGACATTTATCAGTTTCAACCTTCAAACTAAAATAATCTTTTATATTATCCCTAATAGGACTAGTTTTATCATCAGGTAAAGTTACCTTACGATTTAAAATGGCCGCAATTTCATAAGCAAAACCAATATGATAATAACAATCATTATTACGATGCTTATGAATATCAAGTTCATATAAAGTATTATCTAAATGCAAAAGCTTTAAAGGATCACCACCAACTTTAATATCACTAGGTAATTCCTCTATTCCCTTACTATAAGATTCTTCAGTCTTCTCTTCTAGCCCAAGTTCAAATAACGCACAAATCATACCATTAGATTCTACTCCGCGTATCTTGCTTTTCTTAATTTCAAATCCACCTGGAAGAACAGCGCCAGGAAGAGCTACAATAACCTTTAAACCTTTTCTAACATTAGAAGCACCACATACAATTTGTAAAACCTCATCACCTACATTAACCTTGCAGACATGTAAATGATCAGAATCAGGATGCATCTCGCATTCTAAAACCTCACCAATTACTAAACCATCTATATAATTAGTAATAACTTTTTCAACATTGATTCCCGCTTTAGTTATCTTAACAGCTAGTTCCTTTAAATCTTGATCATCAATATCTATATAATCAGCTACCCACTCTAAATCTATCATTACTCTGCCTCCTTTCTATCAAAAGTTTTCATTTCATTTATATTATTAGCATAAAAGATTCTTAAATCATCTATATTGTATTTAACCATGGCTAATCTCTCAGCACCAAAACCAAACGCAAAACCTTGCCACTCCTTAGGATCATAGCCACAATTTCTTAAAACATTAGGATGAACCATGCCGGCACCAGAAACAGTAATCCATCCAGTGTTCTTACAAATTGCACACCCCTTACCTTTACAGTGATGGCAGCTAACATCCATTTCTACTGAAGGCTCTGTGAATTGATAATAACTTGGTCTAAATCTAGTTTCAGTATCAGCTCCAAATAGTTTTTTAGCAATCACATCAAAAGTTCCCTTTAAATCAGAAAGACTAACTTTTCTATCAACAAGTAAACCCTCTATCTGCATAAATTGATGAGAATGAGTGGCATCATCGTTATCTCTTCTATAAGTTTTACCTGGGCAAATCATTCTAATCGCCTCTTCACCCTTTCCCTTAAGCATCGTTCTAATTTGAACTGGTGAAGTTTGACTACGTAATAAAATTTCATCATCTTTTAAATAAAAAGTATCCTGAGCATCTCTAGCTGGATGCCCTTTTGGAATATTTAAAAGTTCAAAATTATATTTATCTTCTTCAATCTCAGGCCCATCCACTACATCATAACCCATACTAATTAAAAGTTCTTCAATCTCTTCAATAATTTTTTCTAAAATATTTGGCGCACCTACTGGAACTTTAGTGCTTGATAGTGTTATATCTATACTTTCATTTTGAAGTTTTTGATTTAAAATTTCATCTTCAATTTCCTTCCTTTTACTGTCAATTAAACTAATAGCTTCGTTTTTAATTTTGTTTAAAGTAGCACCAAAATTTTTCTTTTCCTCTGCTGTCATATCTTTAATCTTAGAAGAAAGTGAACTTATACTTCCTTTTTTACCTAAATATTTAGCTTTTAATTCATTAAGAACTTGAATACTTTTAATTTCATTTAAATCCTTCTTTAATTCATCCAATATTTTTTCCATAATATTCCTCCTTAAAATAATAAAAAAATCACATCCTAGTTAAGGACGTGATTCACGTGGTACCACCTTATTTTATAAGTATAAACTTACCTCAAAACTATAACGCGTTACCGATAATATAAATTATAGCTCCCAAGGTGAATTCATAAAAGATTATTACTAGTTTCCACCAATCCCTAGCTCTCTATCAATAATTACTTTTACTACTACTTCTCAGTCACAGCCTTTAAAAAACATCATAATTATAACACATTTTATTCAAAATGACCATTACTTTTTATATATTCTAAAACTTCTATGCACGTTTTATCAAAATTCTCATAATTTACTTTAAACCAAACAAGTGGCATTTGATTATTAAACCAAGTGTACTGTCTTTTAGCATACTTTCTACTTTTAGTCTTAATACTTTCTATTGCTTCTTCTAAAGTAACAGCACCATCAAAATATTCAAATAATTCTTTAGGACCAATAGGTGTCATAACAGCTTTAGTTCTAATGCCCATATCATATAAATTCCTAGCCTCTTCTATAAGTCCTTCTTCCACCATCTTATCAACTCTTTGATTAATTTTATAATAAAGAATTTCTCTATCAGTAGTTAAACCAATAAATAAAGTATCATAAAGTAAAGCATTATCATTTTCTTTTTCACTATAAGGTTTTCCATTAGCATTATAATAATTTAAAGCACTGATTACCCTAACCCTATTATTTAAATGAATACTAGTATTAGGATCAACATCTAAAAGCATTTTGTAAAGCTCATCATTACTATAACCATCATATTCTAAGTGCGTTTTATCTTCAAACTTATAATCATATAAAGCCGCTTTAATATAAAGACCAGTACCTCCAACAAGTATTGGCGTTTTTCCCCTAGCTAAAATATCATCGATTATTCTTCTAGCATCCCTTTGATAATCAAAAACAGTATAATCATCTAACAATTCTTTTTCATCAAATAAATGATGAACTATCCCGCATGTATCTTTTACCTTATTAGTACAAATATCCATTCCCTTATAAATTTGCGTACTATCAGCATTAATAATTTCACCATTTAATTTTTGAGCCAAAAAAATACCTAAATCACTTTTACCAGTAGCAGTAGGCCCAGTAACAACAATTACCATAAAATCACCTCATAAAAAAGATGTATAACAACATACATTATACACCTTCTTTTAATTTATAACAAAATGATAATATTAGACTAGTAAAATTATAGTATATTTTCCTACAATCTACACATTATCCACAATATGAATCGCCGCTACCAAAGACATGACACCTCCAACTATCATTGGTAACAAGCACATCATCATTATCATCCATGGAAACATGCCAAGGACTAGAAAAACATACAAAACCCATTGGCTCAAAATTGCACGAACCAAATGCTGTTGTTAGTGTACTTTGATTAGTACTAAATGCTTCCCCTTCATCTGCTCCCACTAAGCAATATTCAGTACTATTATATAAAAAACACACTTCTGAACCTATTACTACATCATCTTCTAATGTATATTTTAAACATACATTCTTTCCTGTAGCTAAACATGAATTATAAGTTGTTCCTATGTCTTGTAATCTTGATGAGTCTTTATAAATTTCATTTGTATTTATTGCATATAAAGTTCCCGAAAAAGCTGATGGAGTAATATCCATTCCCCCATTTCCATCATCTTGAACTACATTTACTCCGACTGTTAGACTGCTGCTTTCCCCTGATGACATATTTCCTATATTAGTTGTATTTTGAAATTCTGCTGATACTTTCATTGTTGTAGTTGCATTACTTGCTAAGGTTGTATCTTCTGGCATATATACTTTCCATATTATATTTCCGTCTGTTATCGTTTGATTACTTGTTACACTGCTTCCGTTTACTTCTATACTTTCTATAGCTGCTGTCATATTACTTTTATTGACTATAGTAAGTGTATATTCTACTTTATCACCTGGTTGGTAAAAATTAGCTGTTAATGTAGAGTTTGGAACATAATATGAACTACATGCCGTTCCTGAATATGTCATTGAGGCTGTCGGATTTGTTCCACTTGCTACTCCTTTTGTTACCTCATAAGCCGAAGTATTTCTATTATCAAATCCAACACACCAACTACTTGCTATACTTGCTGTTCCGTTTATTGTAAGTAGTGTATTAAATGCTGCAAATCCCACTGTCATAAATAATACTAGTATTAATAAAAATCCAATTACATAATTTCTTTTATCTCTATTTTTTTGAATCATATTTTTCCTACTTTCTATTATACAATATTAGTTTATCAAAAAGTTAATAAAAAAAACAAGTATTATTTTTGATAGACATAGTTTATTCACATTTTTTTACATTTTAAAAAGGAAATTACTATTTCTTTGCAGAATGTTTTATATAGAAGGTAAATTATCCTTCTTAGAAAGAGAGGCTTTATGAAACTAGAAGACATTAAAAAAATGAAAGAAAGAGGTGAAGTTTTTCCTGGTACTTACGACCATATTTTTAAATCTGTTATAGAAGATGATAATTTAAAAGATTATACAGCTTTCATTGTACAAAGTACTATAGGTAGACCTATCGACATTGATAGTATTATTTTTATTAATCCCGAATACACTAAAGATAATATATTAGATAAAGGTAATACTACCGATGTACTTATGCTTGTTAATGGAGGAGACAGAATTGCTTTAGAAATGAATAAAACTAACAATAATGAACTTATCAAAAGAAATAGATCCCACCTATTTGAAGGCATGGTTAAAACTATCAATGTATCATTTAAAGATGGAATAAATCATTATTTTATACAAATATGTTTTGATAATTTTTCTTTAAAAAACAAATTAATTTCTACTTATAAATTAACTGATTTAGAAGATGGCCTAGTAGATGAAGAAAATGAAAATTTTGTAAAATACAGGATTAATCTAGTAAAAATATACAAAAAGTATTATACTTTAGATGAAGAGCTTACAAGGTTTGAAAAGGCACTTGCTATACTTTCATTTAATAAAGTAAAAGACCTTCGTAAGATATCTGAAGGAGATGAAATGCTTATGAGAGTAGTTAAAAAAATTGAAGAGCTCACTGATGATCCTGAAATGGTACAATATATTGATGTCGAAAGAGGAATGGAACTTGGTCGTAAAGAAGATATACAAATAGCCGCAGAAAAAGCAGCCAAGAAAGCAGCCAAGAAAGCAGCCAAAGAAGCAGCCAAAGAAGCTACCATAAAAACTGAGAAAAAAACAAAAATTGAAACTGCTAGGAAAATGCTTAAAGATAACTTAGATATAGATTCTATATCCAAGTATACTGGTCTATCTAAAGAAGAAATAAAAAAATTATAGTTCACAAAAACTATAATTTTTATTTTATAAACATCGCATCACCGAATGAAAAAAAACGATATCTCTCTTTTATAGCTTCACTATAAGCATTAAATATGTTTTCCTTCCCAGCAAACGCACTTACAAGCATAACTAAAGTAGATTTAGGAAGATGAAAATTAGTAATTAACTTATCTACTCCCTTAAATTCATAACCTGGGTAAATAAATATATCTGTAAAACCTGAAGATGCCTTAAATTCACCATATAAATTCATAACTGTTTCCAAAGTTCTAGTAGATGTTGTCCCAACGCTTATTATTTTATGACCATTCTTTCTAGTTTCATTTAATAAACTAGCAACTTCTCCACTCATCACATAAAACTCACTATGCATTTTGTGATCATCAATATTTTCGACTGATACAGGTCTAAAAGTACCTAAACCAACATGTAAAGTAATATAAGCAACATTCACGCCTTTAGCTTTTATTTTTTGAAGTAATTCTTTCGTAAAATGAAGCCCCGCTGTTGGAGCAGCTGCGCTCCCAATATTCTTCGCATAAACCGTTTGATAACGATCTTTATCAGCTAATTTTTCATGAATATAAGGAGGAAGTGGCATTTCACCAAGTTCATCTAAAATTTCATATAATATGCCTTCATAAATAAGTTCAAATTTTCTAATTCCTTCTTCACCAACTTGTATACATTTAGCTTTTAATTTATCGCCAAATTTAACCATAGTGCCAATTTTCACCCTTTTAGCAGGCTTACATAAACATTCCCAAACATCATTGCCTTCATCCCTAAGCATAAGTACTTCAATTACCGCCTTAGTATCTTCTTTCTCACCAATAAGTCTAGCCGGAATAACTTTAGTATCATTTAAAACTAAAGTATCACCTTCATTTAAATAATCTATAATATCTGTAAAATGCTTATGAACAATCTCTCCAGTTTCCTTATCTAAAACTAAAAGACGTGAAGAATCACGTTTTAAAAGCGGTGTTTGCGCAATCAAATCCTTAGGTAAATAAAAATCAAAATCTTCTACCTTCATAAAATCACATCCTAAAAAAGTGTATCATTATTCTTTCTATCTAGATAATTATAAGTTTTATCCGTAACCATTCTTCCCCTACTTGTTCTTTTTAAAAAACCATTTTGAAGTAAATAAGGTTCATACACATCCTCAATAGTTGACGCTTCCTCACCAATACTAGAAGCAAGCGCAGCTATACCTACTGGGCCACCATTAAATTTATCAATAATCGAATTTAATAAATTATAATCAGTTGCATCAAGCCCGTACTCATCTACCTTCATTTTTTCTAAAGCCATTTTTGTAACATCTAAATCAATTTCACTTTTCCCATCAACTAAAGCAAAATCACGTACTCTCCTAAAAAGCCTATTAGCTATTCTCGGTGTTCCCCTACTACGTCTTGCAAGCTCATGAGCCGCTTCCTCAGTAATAGGTGACTTTAAAACTCTACTAGTTCTTAAAACTATTTGTGTAAGTTCATCCTCTGTATAAAAATTAAGTCTATCAACAATTCCAAACCTATCACGAAGCGGTCCCGTTAAATCACCAACTCTTGTAGTTGCTCCAACTAAAGTAAAAGATGGTAAGTCAATACTAATACTTCTACTAGAAGCATCAGAGCCAACAATGATATCTAACTTAAAATCCTCCATGGCAGAATACAAAATTTCTTCTATAAACCTTGGAATTCTATGAATTTCATCAATAAATAAAATATCTCCAGGTTCTAAAGTAGAAAGAACTGCGGCTAAATCTCCGCTTTTTTCTATTGCTGGACCACTAGTTGTTTTAATATTACTTTCCATTTCATTCGCAATAATATAAGCAAGTGTCGTTTTTCCAAGTCCTGGAGGGCCATAAAGTAAAACATGATCTAAAGCCTCGCCCCTCATTTTAGCAGCTTTCATAAATATTTTTAAATTTTCTTTAACTTCTGTTTGGCCAATATATTCATCTATCGAATCAGGCCTAATAGAAGTTTCAAAACTATCTTCATCAAGCGCTTCATTAGTTAAAACTCTATTCATTTCTTCACCACCTTATTTTAACAATAATTTAAGTGCACTTTTAATCTGCTCTTCAATATCTAAAGAAGAATCAACTTGTTTAACAACCTTATTAATATCTCCATTTTTATATCCCAAGCTCTTTAAGGCCTCTACAAGTTCATCAGAAACAGGCGTATTTTGATTAGGAACTACCGCAAGTTTACCTTTTAAATCCAAAATAATCTGCCTAGCTACCTTATCGCCAATTTTTGGAAACTTTTTCAAGTATAAAATGTTTTCTCTTTCAATCGCATCAACAATTCCCTCTGGAGAGCCTAATGCAATCATAGGAAGTGCCATTTTACATCCAAGGCCTTTCACTCCAATCAACTTCAAAAATAATTGTTTTTCTTCTAGTGACTTAAACCCATATAGAGATATTTCATCTTCTCTAACATTTTGATATAAATAAACCGTATATTCTTTACCAATATCAAAAGAATAAGGACTAGCAGTATATATTAAATACCCAATTCCATTATTCTCAACAACAATATAATCGCTTTCTATTTCATTAACAAAGCCTTTAATATAAGCATACATAATACCACCATATTCATTATAACACGAACAAGTGTTTTTTCATAGAAAAATATTAGAATAAAAAAAATAACTGTAAACATATACTAATAAAAACAAATATTTCAATTAATCTATCTTTTTCTTTTGAATTTAATGTATGATAGATGATAAAATAATAATGAAAGTAGTGAACGCCGATGGATAACGTAAAACAAAAAATGAAAAAAAACGAAATCATAATTATAGTTATGTTCATTATAGGACTTATCGGAATAGGCTTACTATCATATGATTTTGTCATGTCAAAAATAAGATTAACCTTTGAAACAGTCAGCTTAGAATTATACGGTAACAATGAGCCAGACATCGTCGATAAAAATACAGAAAAAGAACAAGAAATCATCGAAGAAAACACACAAGAAGAAAATGAAGAAGAACAAACTAATAACAATTCGAATGCACAAAGAAATTCATACTACTTTGGATATCTTCAAATTCCTAAAATAAATTTAAATCAAGGATTAGTCCCACTAAATTCCAAAGCAAATAATGTTAATAAAAACATACAAACAATTTAT
>CAMOSR010000003.1 GCA_946625165.1 uncultured Bacillota bacterium | reverse complement strand
TCCTTCATTTTCTTTTAAAGTTTTAACAAACTTATCTGCATTTGTATATAAGTTGGCTGATTGCATGCTTCCACCTGAAATGATTAAAGGTGTTCTTGCTTCATCAATTAATACTGAGTCGACCTCATCTATTATAACAAAGTTAAGTGGTCTTTGAACTCTATCTTCAGCTTTAACTACCATGTTATCTCTTAGGTAGTCAAATCCTATTTCGTTATTAGTTGAGTACATAATGTCACAAGAATAGGCTTCTCTTTTTTGCTCTGGAGTATATTCTCGGTAGTTAATCCCAACAGTAAGTCCTAAAAATTCGTGGATTTTTCCCATCCAGTTGGCATCACGTCCTGCTAGGTATTCATTAACGGTAATAATGTGAACCCCTTCACCAGTTAGGGCGTTTAGGTAAGCTGGTAATATAGAGGTTAAAGTTTTTCCTTCTCCAGTTTTCATCTCTGCTATATTACCATAATGAATAGCTAGTCCTCCTAATAATTGTACATAATATGGTTTTTCACCAATTACTCTATAAGCTGCTTCTCTAGCGACAGCAAAGGCTTCTACTTTGATGTCTTCTAGTGTTTCACCATTTTTTAATCGCTTTTTGAATTCTTCCGTTTTTGCTTTTAACTCTTTATCCGTTAATTTAGCCATTTCTTCATCTAAAGCGTCTATTTCGTCAGCAATCTTTTGAAAGCGTTCTAGTTCTTTATATTCGTGATCAAATATCTTTTTTAAGAAGTTCATAATGTTCATCCTTTCGTCTATATAGTATTTTATCAAAAAATAAGGAAAATTCCTAGTATTTATTGGAAAAATTTAAAAAATCGCTTTTGGCGATTTTATTTTTCTTTAATTAAACCGTAATTTCCATCTTCTCTTTTGTACACGACTTCAATTTCTCCGGTTTTTGAATCCCTAAATATAAAGAATGAATGATCTATTAGATTCATTTGAAGTATGGCTTCATCTTCACTCATAGGTTTTAATTCAACGCTTTTCTTTTTAACAATTTTACTTTTATCTTTGTCTTCTTTTTCAACATCGAAATCAGTGACAAAACCTGCCATTTTATCTCTTGCCGATTTTTTGCTCATTCTTGTTTTATTTTTCCTTATTTGTCTTTCTAGCTTGTCAATGATCAAATCAATTGCGGCAAATGGGTCCTTATGACTTTCTTCAGCCCTTAAAATTATTCTTTTAACTGGTATTGTTACCTCAACCTTTTGGACTGGTTCATGATTTTTGAAAACAACAGTAGCAGTAAATTCATCTGCATTTACAAAGTACTTGTCTAACTTGGATAATTTTTCTTCAGCATAGTTTTTTAAATCATCCGTCACCTTTACTTTCTTTCCACGAACTACATATTTCATTTTATCACCTTCCAATTATATTATATCATAGTTTTTATGGGAAATATATAGTTTTATTATGTGATTTTATGTAAAAGAAAAAACTACACTAATGCAGTTTTTATTTCGACAACATTTTTAGCTTGTAGGCCTTTATCAGTTCTAACTAGTTCGAATTCGACATATTGGCCTTCCACTAGCGTTTTGTAGCCTGGTGTAAGAATAGCTGAATAATGAACGAATATGTCTTCTTTATCATTGTATTCGATAAAACCAAAGCCTTTTTCGTTATTAAACCATTTTACTTTGCCTCTCACTCTTACATCTCCCTTCTAGTAATTCTCTTACAATACTAATATACTGCATATGAGCCCCTTTTGTTGCGAAATTAATACTACAAATTTCGACAATACGCGTATGTACTGAGTCGACGAATTCAATTTTACTATCAGCCAGATTGCTTTAATAAAATTTTGCCTGAAAGTGATTACATATTGTCTAAGTGCTAACAAGTGTAACGAACAGTTTTATGCTATTTGTTAATCGGAACACTTTTATAGGTTTTAATACAAACTTTAAAAATATGGTTTTTCGCAATGTTATGCTTGTGGTGTTGATAGTAGGGGCAATGTTGTATGAAAAAATTAATAATTAATAATTCACTAGCACTTATTAAGAAAAATAACCCTGATTATTCAGATGAAAAGATGGAAATTTTGGAATATGGTTTGACTGGCTTATATATGTTTATTTCCAAAACAATTATTATATTTTCTATAGCCTATTTCCTTGGCATTTTAAAAGAATTAATTGTATTTATGATTATATATAATATCATACGTTTAGTATCATTTGGAATGCATGCAACATCTAGTATTGTTTGTCTAGTTGCATCAGCATTAACTTTCTTAACTGTTACTTATATATGTACTATTGCCATATTTCCAATTTGGTTCAAATTTGTTTTTGGTATTTTAGGAATTATAATAATTTTTAAGTATAGTCCAGCTGATACTGAGAAAAAGCCAATTGTAAGTCTAAAGAGAAGAAAGATTTATAAAATTTTATCTACGATTATAGCAGTCGTTATGGTTATTTGTTCTTTAGTGATTCATAATGATTTTGTAGCTGATAGTTGCATTTTAGCTTTATTAATTCAATGTGTGATGATTTCTCCTATTGCTTATAAGTTAACCAATCAACAATATGATAATTATAAGTATTATCAATTAGATTAATGGTTTAAATTTTATTTAAACATAGATAAATGAATGAAAGGAGGGACTTTAATGCATTTATTTAGTTCAATTTTAGCTGGACTTGGTAGTTTGTTTGCAAACGCTAGTTCTACAGCTTGCTGGCTTGGCTGGTGGGACGAGCCAAAATGTCCAAAGAGTTTAATCAAATAAAAATGTAGTCAACCTACATTTTTATTTTTAATGTTTGAGTAAATTTATCACCATTTATACTTTTTTCATTTTCTAAAATTTCATTATATTCTCTAATAATTTGATTTACAAGTGATAGGCCATAGCCATGTCCTTCACCTTTAGTAGTATATTTTTGGTTACCTAATTTATTTAAATCTAAATTACCTTTAAAATTATTTGTTATATCAACACACAATTTTTCGTCCATAATATAAATTTCAATATCAATATTTTTGTTTTTCAGATTTTTAACTGCATCTATCGAATTATCCAAAAATACTCCTAGTATCTTACAAATGTTTAAAACAACTTCATCATTTAAATTTATTAAATCTGCGGCTCTTACATCATTAGCTATGTCTAATGTATATTTAATCTTTAGTTCATCCATTGTACATAATTTAGAGTAAATAGTCGCTCTAAGTCCTCCTTCTGGAATTTTAGATGTTTTGTACATTATTTTCTCATTATCCTTTATTTTGTTATCTACTAGTTTATCAATATATTCTATGGTAGTTTTATCTTTAGCTTTAATCATATTTCTAATTGTCATAAGTTCGTTTTTATTTTCATGATTATTTACTCTAAATTTATCTATCATTGATTCATATTCTTTTAAGCTAGTTATACTAGTTTCATATTTGCTAGAAATTAATTGATAATTGCTTTTAGTAGTTATAAATTTGATGATCACAGATATTAATACTAAAGCTATAATTGTATTAATGATTAGAATTATTAGTATTGGTAGTTTCATATAACTTTCAATTGTAGAAAATATTAATATGAATACAATAATTAATGAATATAAAATTATTTCTTGTTGTTTTAATGTTTTGGCCGATCTTATAATTATATTGAATAGTTTGTTTGGTACTTTTGTCTTTAATATTATTAAACTAACTAAACAGACAACCATGTTAGAAAATATAGATATTATTTCCTTAGTTGTATCACTTAAAATATTGACTATCCCTACTATAATTAATTCAGAAATTATTATATTTAATTCAAACATTATGGCTAATATTAATGACTTTGAAATCTTTTTATCACATATGAAATATGCTACAGCAACTAGGATTAAAAATGAAGATACAAATTTAAATGGTTGTGGGCAAAAAATGTTTAGTATATATTCTACTGTAGTCATTGATAATATTAATGCGTAAACATTAATGCTTTTCCAATTAATCTTTTTATTTAATAATTGGTAATAAAAGTATACACAGAATATGTTTAATAATAGACCACTTAAAATATCTACTACAATGCTTAGAATGTTGGTCACTTATATCAACTCCTTATCAAAACGTGTAGAAATCAAATCGCTTTTCATTCCGTTATCGAATGTCACAATCCTTTTTGATTTGTTAAAGCTAGTTACTCTTTTTTTATTTATTAAACATGCTCTATGTGTTTTTACAAAGTCGTCTGTGACCATTTTTTCCAATTCACTTAGATTTTTGCCTACTTTAAATTCATTATAGTCAGTAACAATTATACATTTTCTATCAATACTATCCCTAGTTATATAAAGTATATCGTCTACTGGAATGGAATACATTATTCCATTATCTTTAAATCTAATTGTCTGTCTTATTTTAAACATTTTTAATGCTTTATCTATTGCCTTTGTTAATCTTTCTTCACCATTATCAAATTTGTTTATAAAAGATAAAAATACAAAATCATGTTTCATTACAACATTACTTAATTCTTCATGTCCTGTTACAAAGATTAATACACTATCCACATCTTTATGTCTAATAATTCTTGCGATATCAATGCCTGATCTAGTTGGGGTTTCAATATCTAAAATATATATTTTAAATGGTAATTTCTTTTTT
Source organism: uncultured Bacillota bacterium (assembly GCA_946625165.1). Lineage (GTDB taxonomy): Bacteria > Bacillota_I > Bacilli_A > RF39 > UBA660 > Coprosoma. The sequence goes on along the minus strand of CAMOSR010000003.1, from coordinate 41,831 downwards.
ACAATTTCTATAAATTCATCGTTGTAGTCACTAAATATGTGAGTTTTATATTCTAGTTTATTTTTCATCATATATTTTGATATAACATTCTTAATTTTTTCGTTGTCTTTCACTATATCATCGCATACGATAAAGTTTATCATAAACCTTACCTTCTTTCATTCAATATTCCAGGTAAAATATATCACATTTTGTGGGATATTACAATAAAAAGTAAGAATTTTATATTTCTTACTTTTTAATAATTATCCTATTATTAGATCTATTATAAAATTCATCTAATACATCACTTTGATAGTTATTAAAGCTTTCATTTAGTTCATTCCATAGTTCTAAGCCATCAGCGCCTAAATTAACGAGGCCGTCATATAATCTATCTTGGTAATTTGGAATCAAGTTATTTAGCCATGTATCGATTGTTGTTATAATGGCGTTCACTTTTTCCTTGGCAGTATCACTTAGTTCATCGAATGTAACTCCGTTTATTTCTTTACCATTAAACGCAAAATCTACAAGGTCGCGTAATTTTTGCCTTACAACGGCTAGTTTTTCTTGAAATTCTTCACTATTCCACTGGTCTACAGTAAAGTTAATTAATTCATTAAATTCCGTGCTTAGGGTGTTTATGTAGTCTTCTATTATCGCGTCAGCTTCTATTCTATAAATATCTTGTTTAATATTGTCAGTCACTCTTATACTTTCATTTATACCGGCTTCTAGTGTTTGGCTAATAATATTTTGAGCTTGACCACTATTTGTATTATTGGCTTGCTTGGCTGGTGTGCATCCGGCTAGAGCGAAGGCGATAGATGCTGCACCAACTAGTGCTACAAATTTATTATTTGTTAATTTAAAACATTTCATGACTTCTCACCTCGGTTTAGTATTATAGCACTTTTGAGATAAATTGTAAATTTATACCCCGCCCTTTTCGCCATGGTGCCTTAGGTATATTTTTCTTAAAAAGTCTACTGGGATTACTAGCATAGATAACAAAATCATAATTTCAAACTCAAAAAAATTTAATCCATATGTTCTAAAAACTTCTCCACCGTAGTAAATTAGATATATTTGAACTATTAATATGAACAATATAACAGCTACGAAAACTTTATTTTTTGATAGGTTTGAAAATAAGTTTAATCTATGGGTTCTAGCGTTAAAACTATTAAATATACCCATAAAAATAAAGAGTCCAAAGAAGGCAGTCATTAAATATTTGTCGTTTTTAGAGTCTCTAAATACTTTGTGGATAAGTGGTAATTTAAGGAAAAGAACACACATAAGGGCTGAAAATAGTCCAGTAAACAATATTTCGTCTTTCATATATCTGTTAATAATCATTTCATCTTTTTTCTTTGGTACTTCTTCCATATATTCTTCTAAAGCTGGCTCATAAGAGAAAGCTAAGGCAGCCAGTGTATCCATAACCATATTTATCCACAGCATTTGTATTACTGTTACTGGGGTGTCTACTCCTATAAATGGTCCAATTATAGAAATGCTTACAGCACATATATTCATAGTTAACTGAAATATTATAAACTTTCTTATACTTTTAAAGATTGTTCTACCGTATAACACCGCATTTGAAATAGAAAGAAGGTTATCATCTAAAATAACTATGTCACTTGCTTCTTTAGCTACTTCTGTACCAGAACCCATGGCAAATCCAACATCGGCTTTTTTTAAGGCTGGCGCATCATTTACGCCATCGCCTGTCATTCCTACTACCAATTGCTCGCTTTGGGCAATTTTAACTAGTTTGCTCTTATCTTGTGGCAGGGCTCTTGCAAGTATTTTTAATTTTGGAAGGATCTTTTTGATCTCTTCGTCTTGCATTTTGTGAAGTTCATCGCTAGTTAAAATGATATCTTTGTCACTTTTTATAAGACCTACTTCTTTGCCTATGGCTCTAGCAGTATCTATATTGTCTCCGGTAATCATGATTGTATTTATACCTGCCTTGTTTATTAAATTTAACCCTTTTATGGCAGCTGGTCTTACTTCATCTTTAATATATACTAATCCCATTAGTGATAGCCTTTTTATGGTATTTTTAGATTCGCAGGTGGCAAAGGCTAAAACTCTTATACCTCTGTCAGTAGCTTCTTTTATTTGGCTTTTTATTTTTTGTTTATGCATTAATGCATATTTTTTCCCATTGTCATAATAGTGAGTACATTTATCTACTATTATTTCTGGCGCTCCTTTTATTAAGTTTATGTTTTTACCTTGATGGGTTATTTGTGTGAGTGAATATTTTTCTTCACTGGAAAATGGTATTTTGCTGGTAATTGTATATTTTAAATTTTCATTTTTAAAGAAGTTTAATATGGCTCTATCAGTGATGTTGCCGCCTATTGCTTTATTCGTATCATCATAGCTGCTGGCGTTATTAGCGGTTAGAGCTAGTTTAACCATTTTGTGGTACACTTTATTTTCTTTGAGTTCTTCTTCGTTAAGGTATTTTTGTCCTTTAGGGTCTATTATTCCAACAACGCTTAAATTTCCTTTGGTAATTGTCCCAGTTTTGTCAGTGAATAATATGTTGATATTACCTGCTGTTTCTATACCTGTTAGTTTTCTCACTAGGACATTGCTTTTTAGCATTCTTTTCATATTAGAGGATAATACTAAGGTAATCATCATGGGCAGTCCTTCAGGAACAGCGACGACAATAATGGTTACGCTTAACGTTATGGCATGCAGGATATGTCCAAACATTACTGGCAAATTTGTTATGGTATCTTTGATTAAAATTATATTAAAATTATTATTGATTACTATTATAGAAAATAAATATGATATAGAAACTAGCAGCGCGCCAAGATAACCTAGTTTGCTTATTTGTTCGGCTAGTTTAACTAGTCTTAATTTCAGGGGACTATCTTGTGTTTTTTCTCTAACTTCTTCAGCAAGTTTTCCATAAATTGTTTTGTCGCCGACTTCTTCGACTTCCATAGTGGCGATGCCTGAATATACAACTGTAGAACGATAAACTTTACTACTGACTTTTTTTTCTTTTTCTTTCATTTCTCCATTTAAATTAGACTCATTGACAAATATGCTTCCAGTTATTATTTTGCCGTCTGCAGGAATCTGGTCACCAGCTTCAATATTTATAATGTCTCCAACGACAACATCATTTATTTCTATTTCTTTAATTGTTCCAGTTCTTTTTACTTTGGTTTTTATTTTGGAAGCATCTTCTTCTAATTTTTCAAAGGCTTTTTCGCTGCCGTATTCTGATATCGTTGATATAAATGATGCCAAGAATATAGCAATAACTATGCCTACTGTTTCATACCAATCAAAGTCATGGAATAAAAACAATGTTTTAACAGCTAAGGCAATTAATAATATTTTTATTATTGGGTCTCCTAGTGTTCCAATAAGCATTTTTAAAAAGCTTTCTTTACCTGCTTTACTTATTTCATTACTACCATATTTTTTTCTGCTTTGAATTACTTCTTTTTCTGTAAGTCCTGTTTTCATAGATACCTCCTATAATTAAATTATTAAGAGATATCTTTTTTTAGAAGAAGTATTAATCGACAAAAAAGCTACCTTTATAGGTAGGTTTATTTTAAAAGTCCATTTTCTTTTAATAAGTTATATATACATGAATAGCTCCTAGTATGATAGAAGTTACAGAATTTTCTTATGCTGACGTTACTTTTTTTATAGAGATTTATTATTTTTTGTTTTTCTTCTTCGCTCATACTATTTACTGGAATACGATTTTTGTTACCGTGAATAAAATGTATGTTGCCATTTAAGACATCTTTTTTTAGTTTTAAAATATATTTTGGATGATAACCAGTTATATCAGCAATTTCTTTATATGATAAAAATGTCTTACCATTTATTTTGTCTTGAATTAGTTTTACAGCTTCCCTTTTCTTTTCCATAGTATCACCTTTTTATATTTGTTTTTTAATATAATTGAATAATCTTTTTATCTTCAGTTAGCAGTATAGTTATTATATCACATATTAACTGTTTTATGACATATTTTGTCTAAATGGTCTACAAAAAAGTAAAAGTTTTATGCTTTTACTTTTTCTAATTTACTTTCTTTTATTTTAGCTATTACTAGGTTTAAAATAAATAGTAGGGTAAACATTATTATTACAACTATTAAGTTTTTAGTAAGCAAATTATTTTCTATTTTTATTAGAGACTCTCTTAGTAATTTAACTGTATAAGTCATTGGAAGTAATTTATGCATCCATCTAAAGCCTTTTGCGACAGTTTCTATTGGGAAAGTTCCACCTGATGCGGCTAATTGTAATATTAATAGTATTAGGGCAATGAATTTACCCACATCATTAAAACTCATTATTAAAAATTCAATTATTGCCATAAAAGTATTTCCAATTAGTATTAAGCTAATATAGTATAATGGTATATTTGTAATATTTAAATCTAAGAATGTTTGAAGTAAAATTCCCAATACTATGGCTGATGCGGAAATAAGTGCATGATAAGCGAGTATTTGCTTTATTTTTTGATCAGAATTAATTCCTAAGATGCCAAATCTTTCTTCTTTGTCATAATAGAATACCATTAACATCATTAGGCTTCCTACCCATAGGCCAATTGAAATAAATAGAGGTGAGAAAGACGTTCCGTAACTATTTACTTTATTGACTTCTCTTGTTTTTATTTTTACTGGTTCTTTACTATAATCTCGCAATGTTTCTACTTTTTTAATGCTTTCTTTGGTTGTTTGGATATTAGAATCTAGTTCTGTTTTAGCGTTTCCTACACTGTTATCTAAAGTAATCAAACCATTATTTAAAGTATTTGCGCCTGTATTTAATGTGCTTAGGGCATTATTAATTTGTACTGAGCTGTTATATAATGAGGCAGCTCCACCAGCTAATGTGTTTGCTCCTATTTTTAATTTATTTGAGCCATCCTTGAGAGCTGAAATTCCTGATTTTAATTCTGCTATTTTTGATGTATTATTATATAAACTAGTAATTCCACCATTAATTTGGGCATTGCCTTCTTTTATTTTAGTTGATGACTCTAATAATTGGTCATATGCTGCACTTAATGTTTTAAGCTTAACGCACTGCTCTTGGTATTCATTTAATCCTGATTCTGCTGCTGTGCAGGCTTGGGCTTTCATATTATCAATAATAGGTTTTGAATTATTTAAAATGTCGTCAACTCCTGATGTATATTCTTTTAGAGATTCAGTAAAATTGTCACTTCCTGATTTTAAACTATTTACTCCTTCTACAAGGGAATCTAGTCCGCTGCTTGCATTTTCTAATTTATCGACTCCGTCATCTAACCTTTGAATAGATTCAGATAATGTATTTGAACCGTTTTTCATGCTTTCAACGCCTTGGTTAAACTTTTTATAATTTGTATTTATAGTATTAGTTCCGTTTACTAGTGATGAACTTCCACTCGATAATTTTGAAGTTCCATCTTTTAAAGTAGAAAAACCACTGCTTATTTTATCTAGTTTATCAGGCACGTCTTCTATATTTTCTGATAGGCTTGAAACTATGGCGGAATTCACTTCATTATCTAAGCTTTTTTCAACGTTTAAAACAACATTATTTATTATTTGACTAGCTAGATAATTTGATTTTTCATTTGGTGAGTATGTTATGGTTGCATGGCGTTTTGTAGCAGTTGATGCGCTTTCCATGTCAGATGTAAATGTCTCTGGAATATTTATAATGGCGTAATAACTACCATTATATAAGCCGTCCTCAGCTTCTGCACTTGATACTACATCAAGTTTTAATTTCTTCTTTTTCTTAATACTACTAATCAGTTTTTGTCCTTTATCTCCTTTATCAGTGTTTACTATGGCAACTGGCAAATTATCTATATTACCTTTACCATATGGGTTCCAATATGCTTTTAAATAAAAAAAGCTATATATAAATGGGATAAAAAGAACAACAGCAATTACTATATATTTAAACGTACTGTTTTTTTTCATTTTTCAAACCTCCCTAATTAAATACTCCTGATTTTAAGAAACTCATAATATTTTCTGTAACTTCTTTTTTATCAAGTGGTTTATCCCACTCGAACATTAAGGCAACATACAATTTATAAATTAAAAATGAGGCTAGTTCAGTATCACATGATTTAACTTCACCATTTTCAATTCCTTTTTCAAGCAATTTTTTAATTTCACTCATAATATTTTTGTTTAACATTTCTAAGCATTCATCGGCTATACCTTGTGGAAGATAATTTGCTTCTTCGGTAAACTTATTTAAAAGTTCTTCTTCTTTTCTATATTCAAGCAAATTATAAATTATGTTATGTGTTTTTTCTATAGCCGGTAGTTTTCTTTTTTCTGTTTTTTCTACTATAGATTTCATCTTTTCTATTTCTTCATAGGCAAAAAATTTTACTAACTCATTTTTATCCTTGAAATAACTGTATATTGTCTTTTTAGTAACTCCAGATTTTTTTGCGATTTCATCCATACTTACTTTCTTATATCCATACTTGCAGAATAAGGCTCTTGCACTTTCAATTACTTTTTCTTTTTTTGACATACATACCACCCTTTTAGATATACTAGTATACCAATTTGGTATACTAGTATAGTATATGCTTTTATAATTTTTTTGTCAATATTTTTTATGTATTTTTATATATTTTGAATAATTCTTTATTAATTCTTCTATAAATATAGATGGATTATCTTTTTTTACTAATAAGTAATTTATATTTTTACACCTTGTTAAAGCTACATAAAATAGTCTTCTCTCTTCGGCATATTTAAAATTATCTGTTTTTGGTTTAACGTATTTTAAATATTCGCTGTCCTTTATTTTGCTTGGTAAACTATTATAATTATTTTCTAAATTAATAATTACCGTGTTTTCAGATTCTAGTCCTTTGGATTTATGTATTGTTAAAAAATGCATGTTTTTAACTAGGTATGGTATTTGATTTATATCTTTATTATTTCTGCTTAATATTAATGTGTCTTTGTTACTAGTTTCTATGGCAATCTTGTCCCATACTTCTTTTATACTTTTATCATAATAATATATATGGATTGGGTATTTGTTTGTCTTTTTTGTTTTTAGTCTTTTATATATCTGGGATGGATTTTTGCATATAAATTTTCTAGTTATTTTTAATAGTTCTTTAGGATTCCTATAGGTTTGTTTTAATTTTATTATTTTAGAGTTGGGAAAAATTTTTAAAAAATCTATAAATATATCTAAATTACTTCCTGTAAAGCCATATATAGATTGCCAGTCATCACCAACCGCCATAAGTTTAGCGTTTGTTTTATTTTGAATTTCCTTAATTAGTTCTACTTTATTTAATGATGTATCTTGATATTCATCTATAATTATATATTTGTACTGGTATATTCCCGTTTTCTTTACTATTTTTGTACTTTCGTTGATCATATCATGAAAGTCTATTTGTTTTTTGCTTTTTAATGTCTTTTCATAGTCCATTATAATTTTTTTTATTAATCTTAAAAAATTCTTATGTCTTTGTTTCTCTCTATATATATGTTCTTTGTTATTTATTTTATTAAAAGTTTTAAAGTCTTTTATTTTATAATTATTACTTTTGTATAGATTTATGAAGGTATTTAGTATTTTTTCTAATTTTTCTTTTTCTTTGGAATTTAATATTATATTGTTTTCTATTTTTTTAAATATGGGGTCAGGATGTCCTAATCTTATAAATTTTATATTGGTTATATTTCTTAAGTTTTTTTCACTTTCTATGTTTTTCTTTATTACTGTTTCTAGTGTTTTTTCATTTACTATGTCAATATCTTTGTATTTTTTTATAATTTCATATCCTAAACTATGAAATGTTTTAACTTTGATATATATTTTTTCTTTTTTTAATTTTTCTTCTAAGTTTTTTGCGGCTTCTTTGGTGAATGAAATACATAATATTTCTTCTGGGAGTATTTCTTCTTTTATTATTTTTTTGATTTTAGCAATTATGGTAAATGTTTTTCCACTTCCTGCACCGGCTACTACTAAAAGATTTTTTGCTTTAGAATTAATTACTTTTTTTTGATATCTATCTAACTTTTTATTACCTACCTTTATAACAATTGAAAAACACCTCCTATATAAAATATACTGGAAGTTTTTATTATTTCCTTTTTATTGTCAAAAAAAAGATAATCTTTATTTTCGATTATCTTTTTAAAATGTTACTTTTTGTTTTTTTATTAAGCGTTTTTTTGCCCTGATGCAACTACAGAATACATTTCTATTCTTTCGGATTCTGTAAGTTCTGTACCGTTACTCTTAGTGATTGACACAACATATATATTGTTGTCATCAGCTTTACCATATGAAATATCTAAGTTATAAGTTCCTGATTTAATATTTTTTGTAATCAAGAATGGTTTTCCACCATACGTTTTTTCTTCAGTTATGGCATTAGACATATCATAATTTTCGGCACCTTCTTGAGCTGAAAGGGCAGCTTTTATTTGGTCTTTCATAGTAACTAAGGTATCATAGCTACCTTCTTGCATCATTACAACGCCAACCCATTTACTTCCAGGTCCATAAACAAATAATTGATTGCCACTTGCTGATGCTTTACAATCTGCTGGAATAGTAAATGTATATCCATTAAAAATTGTAGTCGTTGGCTGTTTTGTTTTATCTGCTTCGTTGTTATTTATACTTTCTGCACTGCTTTCTTCATTATTAGTTGGTTGTTCTTCATCTGTTTTTACTCCCAATACTACGATAATTGAAAAAATAGCTATAAGTACTAAAGCAAATATTCCGGCAATAAGTCCAGCGTGTGATTTTCTTCTTTGGTTGGCTGGCTCATTTAAATTATTATTTTGTAATACTTCTGCTTTCTCGCTTACTGCAGTTCCACACTTCGTGCAAAACTTTTCCCCTTCTTTAATTTCTGCTCCACAATTAGCACACTTCATCTTATCCCTCCTTATTATTATGATAGCACATTTATTTAAATTTAGCTATCTTTTTATGTTCTTTATTACTTCATTATAGTCTTTATACGGAATTTTGTCACTTCCGATAACTTGAAATGCTTCATGACCTTTTCCTAATACTAGTAATATATCCTTGTCTTCAAGCATATCTATCCCTTTTTTGATAGCTTCTCTTCTATTGATTACCACTTCGTAGTTATCGCTTTGAACATCTTTAGTCATCTCGTTAATGATTTTTTCTGGGTCTTCATGTCTTGGATTATCTGTTGTAAATATTACATAGTCACTTTTTTTAGTAACTAATTTGCCAATTTTTGATCTTTGGTCTTGTCTTTTGTCACCACCGCAGCCAATTAAAGTTATTATTTTTCCTTTGCTAAAATCTTTTGTGATGTTAATGACATTATCAATCATGTCCTTGTCGTAAGCATAATCGATAATAATTAAGCTGTCTTTACTTTTTATACCCTGATATCTGCCATCTATTTGTTTTAAAACGTCAGTGGCGTTTTTTATAGCATCATCTGGAAAATGAAGGATTCTGGCAGTAACGTAGGCGGCAAGATAATTATATATATTTTGTGATCCTATTAAAGGGATTTTTATATGTTTTTCATTAATATCAAACTCAGTAAAATCATATGTTAAACTAATATTGTCGATTTTATAATCACTGTCTTTGCTTCCGTAGAATACATTGTTATTTTGTGGTAATGCGAAATATTGATAATATGAATCTTTTTTATTTATTATTGCTGTTCCGGTTTTTTTTATCATTTTAAATAGTTCTATTTTAGTATTTATATATGCTGTTTTTTCTTCTTCGGTTAGATTGCCAATAATGAAATTAGTAAATACAGCCACATCAAAGCGCAAGCCTTCAATGTGTCCTTGTTTAATGGCCCTGCTGGAGACCTCAATGATTATATTTTCACAGTCACTGTCAATGGCTTTGTTTATAAGTTCATACATTTCGTAAATGTCTGGGGTGCTGGAACTAATTTTTTTTATTTCATCATTTATATAAAATCCATTGGTCCCAATATAGGCTGTTTTTGAATTTAAATTATTTAGAAGTTGATATATTAAATCACCAGTAATAGTTTTTCCGTTAGTTCCAGCAATGCCTATTAATTTAACTTTATCTAGTTTTTCTAAATATAACTCTTTTAGGTAACTTGCTAAATAGGCCCTTGTGTCACTAACGATAATAGTCTTAACACTATACTCCCCATGATCTGCTATTATACACGCAGCACCTCTATCGATGGCTTCGTCGATATATTCATGACCGTCTTTAATTGTTCCGCGTAGGGCGAGAAATGTGTCCCCAGGGTTTACTTCTTTTGAATTAACTCTTAACACTATATTCCTCCTTATTTTAGTAATTTATCAGCTGGTTTTACTATAAAATTGACAAGATAGACTATAACATAAGATAAGTAGGCCATTATAATTAAAACTATATAATATAAGGCTGTATTATCAAAAATAATTTCGGCGTCGTGGTTTGTCTTATAGTCTATACAAAACCATATGTTTATCAGTAGATAAATTAATAATATAACTATTATTCTTAGTGTTAGTTTTTTGTTTATTTTATATTTTTGGTTGTTTGTCTTCAGTTTATATAGAAATAATATTGTATAAGTAATTACAGTACATATTCCTATTGTCTTAACGTTACAAGCCAGGGCTATTATTATTAGAACAAATGATATTAGCTCTGGGTTGATAAATATGTTATTTATATTTTCATATATTCTTTTACCATATTTTTTGATTTCATATTTGTCTTTCATCAGATAATAAAGAGATTCCCTAAATTTGATTAAACAAAAACATGCATAAGTCACTAATGATACATAAAAATATATCATTTATTTCCACCAAAGAATATTTCATGCCAAAGTAGGAAAATGTAGATTGTCCATATTTTTCTACTATTATCTCTTTTTCCTTTTTTATGGTCATCAAGTAATTTAACGATCTTTTTTGTTTTAAAAAATTTATTGTTTTTTTCAAACATTGCTTTTATTTGTCTATAGGTGTCATCATCTTTCATCCATTCTCTAATTGGAACTGGGAAGCCTAATTTCTTTTTGTTTGATACTTTATCATCTAATACTTCACCAGCAATATCTCTAAATATTTTTTTGGTTTTATATTTGTCGGTTTTAAATTCTGTTGGAAGCCCTAGGGCATAATCTATGAGTGGTCTATCTAGGAAAGGTACTCTTACTTCTAGGGAATTTGCCATACTCATTTTATCAGCTTTTAATAAAATGTCGCCTATTAGCCAAAAATTAAAGTCAATATATTGCATTTTTGTTATATCATCTTTATCTTCTACTTTATCATAATATGGTTTTGTAAGTTCTTTAAATCCTTTGGTTTTTGGCTTGTTTATAAGTATACTTTTTATTTCATGGTTATTAAACATAAATGCATTTCCAACAAATCTATCTTCTAGTTTTTTGCCTCTTCTAATTACGAAGTTAATTCCTCTAACTGGCGGCAAAACACTAGCTATTTTTCCAAATACATATCTTATAGGGTATGGTATTTTGTAATACCAGCTAGCTGTTAAAGGTTCTTGATAGATATTATATCCACCAAATATTTCGTCGGCTCCTTCTCCTGATAATGAAACTTTAACATTTTCACTGGCTATTTTAGTTACGAAATATAAGGCGATTGCTGAAGGATCGGCTAATGGCTCGTCCATATAGTATAAAATATTTGGAAGATTTTTAAAATATTCTTCTTTGGTTATAACTTTATTTATGTTTTTAGTTTTAATTTTTTCAGATAACTCTTCAGCGTAGCTTATTTCACTGTACTTTTTATTGTTGAATCCAACAGTAAATGTCTTATCAACATCACTACTAGCCGCTATATAAGATGAATCTACACCACTTGATAAGAATGAGCCCACTTCAACATCGCTTATTTTATGAGCTCTAATTGAGTCTTCTAGTCTCTCTCTGATGCCATCTTTCCATTCTTCATATGTCTTATCTTTATCCTCGTCAAATTTAACTTCATAATATCTTTTAATAGTTAGTTTTCCATCTTTATACTTTAGGTAATGCCCTGGCATTAATTTATATACATTTTTAAAGAATGTTTCCTCGCCTACACTATACTGAAATGTTAAATAATACTCTAGCATTTTAGTATTTAAATCTTTTTTAAAATGTGGATGGATTAAAAAGCTTTTAATTTCTGAGCCAAACAGGAAAGTGTTGCCCATTTTAGCATAATAAAATGGTTTGATTCCGTAAAAATCTCTAGCGGCAAACATTTCTTTTGATTTTTTGTCATAAATTACAAAAGCAAACATTCCTCTTAGTTTATTTAGTACTTCTTCTTTATATTCTTCGTATCCATGTAATATTACTTCGGTATCTGTGTTAGTAGAAAACTTGTGTCCTTTTTCGATTAGGTCTTTTTTTAATTCTTGAAAATTATAAATTTCGCCATTAAAAACAATGACTTTAGTACTGTCTTCGTTATAAATTGGTTGAGATCCACCTTTTAAGTCAATGATAGAAAGCCTTCTAAAACCTAAAGCAATATTTTCATCGCAGTAATATCCTTCAGAGTCTGGGCCGCGGTGAGCAATTAAATCTGCCATTTTTTTAATATTGTCTTTTTTATTTTTTTCTTTATTTATGTATCCTACAAAGCCACACATAATACTGCCTCCTTGGTTTGTTTTATATAATCATTTTATCATATATATGTTTTTTTTTAAAGTTTTTGGGTAATAACAAGAATAATTTTTTTATAAAAAAAACGCTTTTGCGTTTTTACCAATTAGTGTATATGTCTATAGTGCCATAAGCACATCCAGAATCATAAACTTTTGCTGGACCGAGTGAGGTCTTAACAACTGTTCCTTTTGATAGATATGATGTACTGGCGGCTACACAAATGTATCCTTCTGAGTCTCTTACCGTTCCATCATCGGCAACGTGGCGTCCTGGAATTTTTAAAGATGTCCCAGGTAAAATTCTTTCTGAATAATATGTTTCTCTATGGCTGTCATAGCGTACAACGCCTTTTGATTTTGTAAGTTTATTTGCACCAGTATTATAAATGCTGGAATATTCTAGTTTATATGTTCCATTTGCAATGGCGTTAGTTAATTCTTCTACTGTCATTTCACCATAAGGCTTAACCTCAGTGCCTTCTGGAGATGGTTCTGAAGTTTGACTTTGAACCTCTTCCTTAACTTCTATTTGTTTTTGTTCTTCTTTTTTAGTTTCTTCGACTATTTCTTCAACTTCTTCTACTTTTGTTTCTTCTTTTACTGGTTCAATTGGGACTGCTGTGTCTTTTTTAGGCGCAAGGGCAATAGTATCATTTTGCGCTTGTGTGTTTGTTTTTTCTCTTTCAATTGTGCTTTCTACATGTTTTGTTTCTAAAACCCTAGCACTATTTAAGGTTATAAGATGGGGTAAAATGATAGAAATTAAAACTCCGCATACTACGATACTTGAAACTTTTAAAGTTGAATTCATGAACATCTCTCCTACTTTTCTAATGTTAATTTTACCATATAATATTTTTAGCGTCAAATTCTGTCAATTTTGAAAAAAATATTATATTTATATGGAATTTAATATTGACAAAAAAAAAGCAAAAAATTATTTTGCTTTTATTTCATTCATATATGATCTTACTTTTGAAGGCCACTCCTGACTACCGGCGTATTTAGGTCCCATAGCTTCTGGAGTAGTTAATCCTTTTGAAGAATAGTTTCTAGATATATTGCTTATAAAAGCTCTAATACCTTCATCTAAGGTTGGGAATGACGCATATGCACCACCACCGCACCCTGGTGAGCCTTTCATACCACCGACGTTGTTACAAGATTTAACAAGTCTACTACAGTTCCATTTACATCCAGTTTCGTGCATTGAAATAGCAACTGCTAGGTATGGGTCAACATTATATTCGATAGATAGTCTAGCAAAGATTTCACCTTTACCTGATAAAGTAGAGTTTAACGAACGGTTTAATTTGTTTGAAAGTTCTTCTAAAGTCATTCCGTCATAAACTACTTTGCTGGCTTCTTCGGCTTTTCTTCGTTCTTCTTCTATTCTTCTTTGCTCTTCTTCGGCTTGTTTTCGCGCTAATCTAATTTTCTTTAACTCTTCGGTATTAATCTCAAGCTTAAGAACACTAGACTTTTTAGCGTTTATAAACGCACTAGAAGGTTTTATTTCTAATAATTGTATGTTATTTGTGTTAAATTCGGCATTTACGACTGTTGGATGGCATGTAGCCATAACAGTTACCATTATGATTAAAGTATTAATGGCCTTAATCAACCGTGTTGTTTTCATATTCACCTCTCCTAAAAATATAGAATATTTGCAGAAAACAGGCTCTATTTTAGCATTTTTTACCATTTACGTCAAATTGAGACTATTTTTGGAAAACTATCGTTTTTGCTTTTTTATTAGGATAAAGTGTCTCTAGTTTATTATATGCGAAAAATTAATATTTTAATCATATTTAAAAACTGAATCTTTTTTTGATTCAGTTTTTTATTATATTTTAATTTTTAACTATTTATTCTATGTTTTCTAAATATGCTATATATATAGTTTGTTTAGTATCATCATTTTTTGTACACGTAATCATAGTTAGAGTATTTTTGTTTGTATCTCTATATATAGTTACGTCTCCATCTTTTTCTTCATTGTATATGTTGTTTATTTTGTATGTATATGTTTTACCTTTATATGTTATTTTTGCTGTATCACCAATTCCTAGTTGATATAGGTGTTTAAAGTAAGCTATATTACTAGTTCCTGAGTGGGCAACTAGTATCGTATTTCCATTCTTTTCATCTGGATAATTGGATGGTTCTAGGAATGTTACGTTTTTACTTACATTATTGTCAGGATTATCTTTATCATAGAATCCTTGAGCTAAGTTTATTTTTTCTATTTCTAATATTCCCAAGTACCCATTTGGCAGTGGTTCTGGCTCTGGCTCCTCTACTGGCTCATCTATATTTTTGGGTGTATTATCCACATCTGTCATTAATGAAATTCTAACTTTTTCGTAAGCTTTTTCTTTTTTTGATTTCAGATAATCACTTGATATTAAAAGGAGACCTATTAATATTAAAGTAAATGATATAATTACAATTGTTTTATTACTTAATTTTGACATAGTTTCCTCCTTTTTTCAATTAAGAGTATAACAAAAATAATATAAAAAGTCTATTTAAAAAAATCAAACTTTTTGGTTTGATTTTTAATTTGTGTTTTATAAATTACTTATTTTTGAACTGTTTTGGCTCCACGCAGGAATTCTAAAGACCTCATAATTGAATCATAGGCTTTATTGTCTTCTTCAGCAATATTTTGAACGCGAGCTTTGCCTGATTCTAAGCTTGATGCAAAGTCTGCTTCAGATAGCTCTCTTGCCGCCTGAAAGTATTCAATAATCTCATCCTTTATGTTTAATGTTATTGAATAATCATTTAATAGTTTATTATATCCTTCGCTCATTGTTTCTGGCGATAAATTATCAAGATTTTCTTGGTGTAAAGATCCTGTAATAGCGTCCATACTAATACATAGTGGATTTTCTTTTGCTAATAACAAAAGGCTTTCCCCTTTTGAACCTTGTTCAATTGATTTATCATTTTCTGAATATCTAGTTATACTAATTGTTTCTCCAGAAATTAATTCTTTAAGGTGCCTTTCATCTATTAATTGAAATATGATTGTTCTGCTAGCTAATTTTCTATTTTGTTCTCTTAACTTGTTTCCTTCTGGTACTGTAGTTAAAGATAAATTAACATTATTATTATCATCTATATATATTTCATATCTGTTTACATCTCCAACTTTTGCGAACACATAGTCACCAATATGCGCCGAAATTCCATTAATTAACATTTTATTTTCTCCTTTCATTTTTAATTATATATATATAATTAAATTTGTCTAGCTTTTTTGATAAATTTTACATTTTATTTTACAATAGTTTTATTCAATTTTTTTGTCATATTTTAGCACTCTTCCTTGACAAGTGCTAAAGAGTGTGCTATAGTTATATAGAAGAAATGGAGGTATAAATATGAATCCAGAAAAAGAATATCAAGAAGGTCTTCAAAATCCTTTAGAAAAATACGGTAGAGATATTACAAAAAGCGTTAAGGACGGAAAGGTAGATCCTGTAATAGGCCGCGATGAAGAAATACGCTCTATTAGTAGAATTTTATCTAGAAAAACTAAAAATAACCCTGTTTTAATTGGTGAGCCTGGTGTTGGTAAAACTGCTATTGTTGAGGGTCTTGCTCAAAGAATTGTTAAAGGTGATGTTCCGAATAGTTTAAAAGATAAAACTGTTTGGGAACTTGATATGGGCGCCTTAATCGCTGGTGCTAAATATAGAGGTGAGTTTGAAGATAGGCTTAAGGCTGTTTTAAAAGAGGTTAAAGAGTCTGATGGTGAAATAATTATGTTTATCGATGAAATTCACATGATTGTTGGAGCTGGTGCTATTGAAGGAGCAATGGATGCTGGTAATATGCTTAAGCCAATGCTTGCCCGTGGTGAAATTCACTGTATCGGTGCTACTACCTTAAATGAATACAGAAAGTATATCGAAAAAGACGGCGCATTGGAAAGGCGTTTCCAAAAAGTTTTAGTATCAGAGCCTAATGTAATTGACACAATTACAATACTTCGTGGCTTAAAATCACGTTTTGAGGTTTATCATGGTGTGACTATTAAGGATAAAGCGCTTGTGGCTGCTGCTACTTTATCTGATAGATATATTACTGATAGATTTTTACCCGATAAGGCTATTGATTTAGTTGATGAAGCTTGTGCAACTATTAAGGTTCAATTAGAATCTGTACCTACTTCTATAGATAATTTAACTAGAGAAATTATGCAGCTTGAAGTTGAAAAACAGGCATTAAAAAAAGAAAAAGATGATTTTTCTAAAAATAGAATCTCAGAAATTGATGAAAAGCTTTCTGAACTTAAAACTAAAGAAAATGAGCTTCGCACATCTTGGGAAAATGAGAAGAAAATTAATTTAGAAATAAATAAGAAAAAAGAAGAACTTGAAAAAGCTAATACTGAGCTTGAATATGCTGAATCTAAATATGATTATGAAACTATTGCTAGACTTAAACATGGTACTATTCCTTCTTTAGAAAAAGAACTTAATGAAATTAAAAAGGAAGATGAAAATGCGATATTAAGTGATGTTGTTGATGATGAGTCTATTGCAGCAATTATATCTAAATGGACTAATATCCCTATAAGTAAATTGGTTGGAACTGAAAGGGAAAAGCTACTTCATTTAGAGGAAAATTTAGGCAAAAGAGTTAAGGGGCAAGGGAATGCTTTGCATTTGGTAAGTGAAGCTATTATAAGAGCTAGAGCTGGTATTAAAGATCCAAATAGGCCTATTGGTTCGTTTATATTCTTAGGCCCTACAGGAGTTGGTAAAACTGAGGTGGCCAAATCTCTTGCTTATGAGCTATTTGATGATGAAAGACATATGATTAGAATTGACATGAGTGAATATATGGAAAGTCATTCTGTAGCTAGACTTATCGGTTCTCCTCCAGGATATGTCGGTTATGACGATGGTGGCCAGCTTACAGAGGCTGTCCGTAGAAACCCATATAGTATAGTTTTATTTGATGAGATTGAAAAGGCGCATAAGGATGTATTTAATATACTTCTTCAAATACTTGATGATGGTAGAATTACTGATTCTCAAGGTAGAACAGTTGATTTTAAAAATACGATTATAATTATGACTTCTAATTTGGGTAGTGATTATATATTAGATAATGTAGGTGATAGTCATGAAAAGGTTATGAGTGAGCTTAGAAGTACTTTTAAGCCTGAATTTATAAACCGTATTGATGAGATTATCATATTTAACAGTCTTTCTAAAGAGGTAGTTTATGAAATACTTGATAAAATTATAGGTGAAATTAATGATAGACTTAGTGATAAAAAAATTAAAATTGTTCTTACAGATAAAGCTAAAAAATATATTATTGATGAAGCTTATGATGAAAAATATGGAGCTAGACCTATTAAGAGATTTGTTAGTAGAAATATCGAAACGCTTATTGCCAAAGCAATTATTAGTGAAGAAGTTAAGTTTAATTCTACAGTACTTATCGATGTTTTGGGTGATCAATTTACCGCTAAGATGGTTAAGATTTAAAAGAGGCTTTGCTTCTTTTTTTTCGGTGTTCTTACTTTTGTTTTAAATATTAAAAGACGCATTTATGCGTCTAATTTATGTCTGTCAAAATCCAATCATAGTGATAAGTGTCATAAGACGTTCCGCAATACTCGCAAATTCCTGTATTATTTGCATCTATATTGGCTCCACATCCTGGACACTTTCTAGCTATGGACTCTTCTTTAAATTCTTTTGTTTTTTTAAATGTTAAGAAGTTTACTTTTTCAACTCTTCCCCTATTATTCCCTGATATTAAGTTTAATGTTGTTTTATCCATAATATAATCCATATATCTAGATGTTAGTTTTACTTTAATTAAATAATTTTTTTCATCTTTTTCTATTCCTATAATTTCTGTAGATTTGACATTTAATTCATCATACATTTGCCTTTGATTTTTTGAGTTCAACTGTTCTACAATTTTTGAATATTTATTGTATAAGTCTTCACTTATTTTATGCTTCACTCTAGGCATATTTCCTGTCATTATCGCAGTCAATAGCATGATAAATGTATTATCAGCTTTAGCAATAAAACTACTTTCGGAAAAGGTGTTATCTACTTTTAATAAGTCTTCTATACTCATCTTTGTTTTAAACTCTCCTTTTTACTTAATACTGATTTATTACCAACTCTTGAGATAATGCTGCCACAGTATTCACATTTTTGACTTGAGTCTTTATTTAATTCTGCACCGCAATTTGGACAATTGTTTAATTTAGTTTCTGTTAAGACAAATGTTAGTTCATAGTGCTGCGTGATTGGAATATTAATGCTTCCTCTGACTGCCCTACCATTTTGCTCAATATAATCTATAAATGTTACTACTAATTCTATAGTTACAGTTATTTGCTTGTTTTCTTTTGAAATGGCAGTAATCATAGAATCTCTATAATTAAAGTTTTTCATAATGTTCTTTTGATTTTTAGTTTTTAGGGTATCCAACTGCATTTCATATTGATTATATAATTCATCAGTTAAATGGGTTCTTAAATCGTCATAATCAAAGTTCATCCAATCTTCTTGAATTTTTAAATATTCATCATATCTTTCTCTTAGGAATGGTATTCTTTCAAAGTCTTTGATATATTCTTTAACTTTATCGTCTGATAATTCTTTACTATGATCTAGGGTTATTGAGCTTTGGATTATACCACTGGCATTACTAGCTCTAGCAACTACTATGATAATTATTACTATTATTATCATAAATATTACAAAATCTATGATTGTAAATTCACCACTATAGCTATCAGAACTGTAACTACTAGAACCCCAGTCACTTGAACTCGATCCCCAGTCTGATCCAGAATCCCAACTTCCTCCACTATCGTAACTGGAATCAAAACCTGAATCGGCTTTGACTCCTAATGGTGCATTAAAATTTAGGCAAGCGAATAAAGAAATTATAGTTAATATTAATATTAAGAATTTCTTTTTCATGTAGTATCCTTATGCGATTTTATTTCCGCAATTTGGGCAAAAATTTACTTCACCAACTTTTGCTCCACAATTAGAACAAAAATGTGTTTTTTCTTCTTTTGGTTCTTCGGCAGTTTCCGGTTTTTCTGGCTTTAAGGCTTGTGGTATTTGACCATTATCGTTAAAGGCATTTTGCATAACTCCTCCTGTTAATCCGCCACTAGTCATATTCATCATACCTAAGCCCATGAATCCGTTAGCTGCTCCACCTTCGTTTTTAGCAGCTGCTTCCATAACATCAAGAACTCTACCTTGTTGCATTCTATTATTAGAATTGTGTTCATACTCATCGATTTTCTTATTTGATTCATCAGTTAGGGTAACAGATTCAATCAAGAAAGAAACAATTTGAATCCCTCTTTTTCTAATTTGTTCATCGTATACTTTTTCTTCCATTAAACTTTTCATTTTGTCAGTTTGACTTGGAAGTTCTAAAGCACGAACTTTATTTTCACTATTACCAAGGGCGTTAATAACTCCTTGAAGTGTAGCTATTACTTCGCTTCTCATCTGTTCATTGATTTCTTCTTTTGTAACTATAGCAGCTGTTCCGGCATATGTCCTCATAAATTCTGCAGGATCAGATATTTTGTATATGTATTTTCCAAAACATTTAATGTCTAATCTCATTGGTGCCATTTCACCTGTCATTTGATTTGGAATAGCATGTGAGTAGTCTTCAAATGGTATAGGTGCTGGTGTGCCAAATTTGTTATCTAGTATTTCTTTAGCGTTTATAAAGAATACTGCTTGATCTTTAGCGGCAGCACCATTATAGGTAAACCTAGTCCACATGTCCTTAAATACTGTCCCAAAATCTCCAGAGAAAAATGATGGTGAAGTTTCTGAATCAAATGTATATACTCCTTCTTCAGCAGTTGCATCCAAAATTTTTCCTTGATCATAAATAACTGCAATTTGTCCTGGTGCGACAATTATACCACTTCCTTTCGAAATAACTCCATTAGGTGTGGTTTTTTTAACCATTAAAGTGTTCATGTCCATGTCTTCACACTTTATAAAATCTTTCCATTGATCGTGTAATTCACCACCAATGGCTTTTACTGCGGATCTAATTAATCCCATATCATTACCTCCTTGTATTTCCTTTTTAATTATATCATATATAATTTGTTTTATTCAAATTTAAACACAGGAAAAAGCATATTTATTGTTTTATTCATTTTTTTAAAATTTTCTAAGGTTTTTAATATTTCACTAAAGTAATTATTATTGACTTATCAAACTTATCATTACTTGATAAGTTGTCTATAAAAAGTTTCATAATAATTGTCCTTTATATTTGAGTTAACTTTTCGTCTAATATTGAGTACAAATATATTTTTGTTTCTTTATTAGTTATGTCTTCTATATATTTTTTATATCCATTTAACTGTTTTATATATTCTTCATCTTGAATATCTTTTAATTTATAATCAATTATTATATTTTCGTTATCTTTTATTAAAAGCAAGTCTATAATTCCATGATATTTGATATCATTATATTCATATATAAATTCGTATTCCTTATATATATCTTTTGCTTTTTCCAAAATATTAGTATTAATAAAAGCTTTTACTTTTGATGTTTCAAAGCTTGTCAATGATGAATAATCGGGATTTTTAAAATCAAAGTTTTCAAAGATTTCATGCATATGAAGGCCTTCTTTAACATTCTTTGTTTGATTTTCGGTTCTTAATTTGTGAATGTTTTTAGAGAAGTGTTTATCTTTAATTTCTTTGGTTTCTAGTTTTATTTCTTCAATTTTAATAGGATTTCTTTTTAAAAATTTATCTTTGTTGAAGTGTTTTTTTGAAAGATTGTAATTTTTAGTCAGATTTAACTTTTGATTATCGATATTTTTTATATGGTCTTCTAAGATGGTACTTGCTGAATCAATGATGTCTTTGAATGAGAGATACTTAAGTCTAATACTGTCATCGATGACGTTTTTTCCGTCAAAATTTATGGGATTTAAACTAGTAACTATGATTATTTTTTCTCTAGCTCTGGTTAAGGCAACATAAAATAATCTTAGTTTTTCGGAGATTTCTTCTTTTAAGTAGTCTTTTTTTAATAAGGTTTTTAAAATTGTGGTTTTAGGTTCATTATCGATATAAGGGGTAATTATTCCATATTTTTCGTTAAAGTAAAATTTGCTTTTTAAATCGTCTATGTTAAACTTCTTAGATAATCCACTATAATAACAAATCGGAAATTCTAATCCCTTAGAAGCATGGATAGTCATTATCTTAACGGCATCACTACTTCCTTTATTTATTTTAAGTTTTATGTCTAATCCTTTCTCTAACACTTCTTCTAAATACTCTAAAAACTCAAATGGTGAATAACCTAAATCATCCAGATTTTGGGCTATTTTCTTTAATGAATCTATGATAACTATGTGTTCATGAATATTACCGTCTTTAATTATTTTTTCATAAAGATTAAATTCGTTTATGATTTTATTTATAAGGTCATAGTTAGTTATTTCTAAAATATTTTCTGATAGTTTTAGACATTTCTGATACAGATTTGTGTGTTTAAAATCATTTAAATGGTCAAATATTTCATTATCTTTTGTTTCTAGCAAAAAGCTTCTTGAAACTGACATAAAGGCATATTTGAAATCTTCTTTAAAGTTTTTGCTGTGGATATCTATTATTAATTTGTACAAATTTTTAATTATTAATATGTCTTTAGAATCGGTAATAGCTTTATCTCGGTATATGTTTAAAGGAATATTTAAGTATTCAAATATTTGTTTATACTTTTCAAATGAACTAGATCTATCCATTAGTATGGCAAAGTCTTTATATTTTACTTTTCTTGGTTTTCCTTCACTGTCCATTATTTCATAATCATTATTAACTTTATTTTTTATGTCGTTTGCAATAGTAAAAATTTCAATTTCTTCTTTGGAATAGTTCTCATCGTCTTTATAATTTAATATTTCTAAGTCGTAATTTTCCTTGCTGACGTTATCGTAACTATTATTTCCAAAAATCATTCTATGGCTTTGTCTATATTCAGCACCACCAATTTCTTCATTCATGATATGGTCAAATAATTTATTTATACTCGATAACACTTGATTTCTAGATCTAAAGTTTCTATTTAAATCTATCTTTAATCCTTTTTCGTTTTGACTATATAAATTATACTTGTCTTTGAATAATTTTGGGTTTGTATTTCTAAATCTATAAATAGACTGTTTTATATCTCCAACCATGTAGACGTTGTTTTTTTCAATTAGAGAGACAAATAATTCTTGAAGGTCATTAGTGTCCTGATATTCATCGATTAATATTTCATAATATTTTTCTTTTAGATTTTCTCTAACTTTTGCGTGTTCTTTTAAAAGGTTTATTGCCATGTTAGAAATGTCTATAAATTCATATAGGTTGTTTTGCTTTTTATAGTCATCTAATCTTTCATCTAATTTTAATAATATTTCTGTAATTATTTTGGCGTATTCTTGTGTTTTTAAAAGTGTTTCTTTTATTTTATCTATGCTTTCATATTTGGTAAGTTCTTCAAATTCTTTTAATACTTTGGATAATTCTTTTTTTATGGTTTTAGATTCTTCATCTGAGCCAGATGGCAATCTTGGAAGTTCAGTAGTAATATTATTTTTAATGTCTATATAATTTTCTGACAGTAGAAATGAATGCAGAACATTTTCTATTTTTTCGATATATGTGCCATCTTGATATAAGCTTAGGCGAGCTATAATGTTTTTAATTTCTTTTTTCTTTTCTTTTAAATATTTTAGATATTCGTCTAAATAAATATTTATTCTTTCATCTTTATAGTTTTCCTCTACGTATTTTTTTAGATAGTCTTTTTTGTTATATAAATTGGAAATCTGATTATTTAAAGATAAAATATTAGTAAATATTTCTTTATCGTCCTTTAAAGAAAAGTCATCTATAAGTTTTAAAAATAAGTTGTTTTTTTCTTCATAGTATTCATTAAATATTTCAGTTAAAATTTTTTCTTTTTTTAAGTCTAAAAATGAGCTTTCAGCTATTTTAATGTCACTTGAAATATTTAAAATATGGCTATATTTTTTAACTAATGAAAGGGCGTAAGCGTCAAAAGTTGTAATACTAGCCGTATCTATTTTATCTAATTGTTCTTTTAACTCGGGGATAGCTTTTATTTTTTTTCTTATTCGTTCTTTCATTTCAGCGGCTGCGGCATTCGTAAAAGTTAATATCAACAAATGTTCAATCCCAATTTTGTTTTTTAAATGAGTAACTACTCTTTCAGTTAAAACAGCGGTTTTCCCTGATCCTGCTCCTGCAGATACTATGATGTTTTTGCCTTTTTCATTTATGGCAGAAGTTTGTTCTTTAGTCCAGTTTGTCATCAATATCACCTACTATCTCTTTAAATGTCTTTGGCGTTAGTGTGGTTATATCTTCTTCTTTGCGGTAACACAAATCTCTAAATTTACAGTACTCACAGCTTATTAATTTGTTATTTAATCTTTTAGGATTTATTTTAAAGTCGGCTTTTTCTACAGCTTTAATTACTTTATCTATGTTTTTATCTACTATGTTTTCTATTAAATCTATTTCACTATCTTTAATAAGTTTGGTATAGGTGTAAAAACCGTTTTTGGTTTTTTTCATTCCTTTAATAACTTCACTATTTTCATAGGTATCATCGATTTTTTCGATTATGGTCTCCTCATTTATTGTATATCCGTTTAGTTTTAATTTGTTTTTATTATCTTCTTTATCATCTACGATAATATTATTTAATAATTTTTGAAGATAAAAACCAACGATTTTTTTATCTTTTTCATATCCATTTTTGATTAAATATATATATGCTGGAAGTTGAAGATTAAGTCCGTCAGTAATATTATCTAACGTGGCTTCGATATTACCAGTCTTATAATCGGTAATCACGACATAATTATTTAAAAAACTAAGCTTATCGACTATGCCCATAAATGTTGTTTTGAGGTTTTGATTCTTTTCTATCACTATTTTCTTTTCTGTAAGTCTATTTTTAAACGAGCTGTGGCTATCTTGCATATTTATTACTTTTATATCTTCTTTCAAAACGTTCTTTAGCTTTTCTGTAAAAAACATTTCTTTAGAGGTAAGGGACTTATTCTTAAGATAGTCTGTATAATATGTGTCTAAATCAAAGCCTTCACTGTAAAGATTTTGAAGAATGTGATGAAAAAGATTACCAATTAGTATTGGGAATGTTTCTTCACTTTTGTTTAGTTTTAATATATTTTGAATGTAGAATTTAAAGGGACACAAAAAGTAATTATTCATACTTGAATATGAAAGAGTCAGATGGCTTTTTAGATATTCTTTTATTTTTTGTTTATCGACCCCAGTATAATCATTATTGTAGGTTTTATATTGAAGTTTAGGGTAATTGGGATATAAAATTTCTATTCTTTGGTCTTCTTCATTATAGTTTGTATAGTCATCTAACATGCTTCCAAGTAGTAATTTATTATAGCTATTTGAGTATTTAAGCTCAGTTTGATTTTCTTTTATTACTTCGATGTTTAGATCAGATATGATGGACGAAGGGTAATAACTATTAAAATTATCTTTTAACTTATATGACGCGTGTACATGAGGATAGTGCGTGAGAATATCTATAGTCTTTTCTTTTTCTATCTTATTTAATTGGCCAGAGGTGAATAGCCCAAGGGCCTTTTTTGTTTTGTCATCTATGAGGCCATCTTCTTCATGAATTTTCGGAATTAGGTTTTGATTTAAGCCTAAAATATAATAATATTTATTCTTATCATAGATATCTTTAAAGTTAATTACTTTAAGCGCTCCTTCAATATTATTTGTTTTTAATTTTATTTTTTTGATTTCACTTTCAATTATTTCTATAAAGGTATTATCTATTTTTTTTATAAAGGTATATTTATTTAATAAATCAATTATGTGATTATATATTTCGTTTTGTGGTGTTTTTTCTAGTGAAATTTCTATATTTTTTGTTTCTTTTAAACTACTTAAAAAATCTCTAGCTGTTTTTGTGCTATAAATGCTTTGATTTGATTTTATATTTAAAGGTATGTTAAATAGGGTAAATATTCTGGAAAGTTCTATTAAGTACTCGTCACTTGGTATTACTAGATACATATCATTTATGTCTATGTTTTTTAAGTCTTTGATTATTTTTGTGGCGGTATATACTAATTCTTCTGTTTCGGTATCAAACTCATGTACTTGGTGAATATAGTCCTCTTTTTTTTCTTTTATAAATCTTACATTATATTTATTTAATTCTTTTAACAAATAAGCTTCAATATGTTCGTAGCCTATTACAGTAATATTATTTGGTCTAAAAAATCTATTATTAACAAGTAATTTTTCTTCTTTTAGTTTTTCATAATATGGTTTTATATCTTTAAAGTCTAAAAAGATATTATCTAAATATTCCTTGGCTGCATCATATTTTAAATTATAGTTTTTCATTAGGTAGTAAATTGAGTGTTCATCATATGTTTCAAAGGATTTTCTTTTAAACTCTTCTATTGTCATAAATTTACAGTTTATTATTTCCTTTTTTTCAGACGTTTCTTTTAATATGTCATTTTTTATATAAGTTGGAGTGATTACCAGGTCACTATTTTTAATATTATCAAGCATCTTACATCACCTTTTTAATTATAACACATTTAAAAAGCTAAGGTTGGGGTTCCTTAGTTTATTGTTTCTTTATTTTCTTTAGTTTTGGCTTTTTTTGGTTCTATTTTTTTCTTTATTATATTGGCTTTTTCAACGTATACAGCATTATACTGTGGGTATCTTTCTCTGCACGCTTCTATTTCATCTAAAAGAGCCTTAAATTTTTCTTTAATTTTAGTACCGCTTTTAATTTTGTATATTTTCTCATCAATGATATTAGCTAAAGTTTTTTCCTTTAATTTAAGATACGAAATTTCATCCATGAAGTTTTTATCATTTTTTATAATTTGTTCATAGATGTGATCTAATTTTTCCATATCTATTAGGCACTCTAGGATTTCCTGTGTTGTCTGAGAACTTACAATATCTAACTTTTCATGAAATTTGTCTATTAAATTTTCTTGTTTTTTACTTTCCATATATTCATCAATGCTATCTTTTGATTTAAGTGTGCTAATTATGGCCATCAAAACTACCACTATAACTGATAATATCAGTAACATAATTATAAGTGTACTAATAAATCTAAATAATATTACTCCAGTCACTTTATACTTGCCTCCTGTTTATTCTTTATTTTCTAAACTATTTTTATTATATCATGAATTGCGGTAATGTGCGTGTTTTTTTTCACATAAGTTGCCTTTTTTTCTTCAATTGTATATAATATAGGTAGAATGATGATAGGAAGGTTGTAACATCGTTTAAGCGCCAGAGCTAATATGCTGACGAGGTTAGTAGTGATCGAAAATTCGGCGGGTGCTACTACGGATAAAAGTGGTTCGTAAGATATATTGTTAAAAAATAAAATCAAAATTATAACAAAGCATATATCAACACTATATTTTTTTATAGTGGAGGAATTTATATGTGTGGAATTGTTGGATATGTGGGTAAGCATAATCCGAAAGATGTGTTACTAGCTGGTCTTAAAGCTCTTGAATATAGGGGTTATGATTCTGCTGGTATAGCTTTAAAAAATGAAGATGAAACGCAAATTATTAAGAGTGTAGGTAAAATTAAAAATTTAGAAGAAAAGATCGATTGTTCTTCTTTAATTGAATCTAATATTGGAATTGCACATACTAGATGGGCGACTCACGGAGCACCTACCGAAAATAATGCGCACCCTCATCATGTGGGAAAAGTTACTTTAGTTCATAATGGAATTATTGAAAATGCTAGTGAGATTAAGGAGCGTTTATTAAAAGAAGGTGTCAAATTTAATAGCGATACTGATACTGAAGTTGCTTGTGGGCTAATAAATTACTATTATGATGGTGATGAAGTTAAAGCAATAGAAAATGCTATAGATGAGCTTACGGGTTCTTATGCCTTTGGAATAATGTTTGAAGGTAATAACAATTTATATGCAGTGCGAAAAGGTTCTCCTTTAATTGTTGGAATTAGTGATAACGAGAATTACATTGCGTCTGATATTACAGCAATCATAAATTATACAAATAAATATATGCTTTTAGAGGAAGGCGAAATAGCGGTAATATCTGATAGTGAGGTTAAGCTATTTAAGGATGGCAAAGAAATTAATAAAGAAGTTTTAACTGCTGATATAAAGGCGGAAGATAAGGATAAGCAAGGTTATGAACATTATATGTTAAAGGAAATAATGGAAGAACCTATTTTGCTTGAAAACACTTTAAAAACTTTTTTAGATGATATGTCATTGGTGCCTGATTTAGGAGACTATGAAGAGATTCATGTTGTAGCCTGCGGTTCGGCTATGTATGCAGGTATGATTGGTAAAGCTTTACTTGAAGAAAAAGCTGGCATTAGGGTTATATGTGAAGTAGCTAGTGAGTATAGATATAAGAAAATAATTTATGATCGAAAAACTTTGGTTATTTTAGTTTCACAATCTGGGGAGACGGCTGATACAATTGCAGCTATGCGGAAGGCTAAAGAAAATGGTATTGATACACTTGCAATAGTAAATGTTAAAACGTCAACTATTGCTAGAGAAACAGATAAACAAATTTTTATAGAAGCTGGGCCTGAGATTGCCGTGGCAACAACTAAGGCTTATATTTTACAAGTAGCCATATTTGGCTTGCTTGCTTATAAAGCTTCACATTCTGAAAACATAATATCTGAAATTAAAAAGTTGCCTAGATATGTTAAAGAAATATTAGATGATAGAGATCGATATTTAAATTTAGCTAAGGAAATTTATAAAAATAATGATGTGTTCTTTATTGGTAGAAAAGTCGACTATGCGATTTGTATGGAAGGAAGTTTGAAATTAAAAGAAGTTTCTTATTTGCATAGCGAAGCTTACCAGGCTGGTGAACTTAAACATGGAACCATTTCTCTAATTGAGGATGGGACTCCAGTATTTGGAATTATTACTGATGATGACATAAGGGACAAAACCATTTCTAACATAGAAGAAGTTAAATCTAGAGGGGCTAAAGTTATTATCGTTAGCAACAAGCTGGTTAGTGGCTATGATAGGCAAATTATTGTACCTAAAATTAGTGAATTTTTCCAAGCAATATTGATTGTGCCTTGTCTACAATTAATTGCTTATGAAGTGGCTAAACTTAGAGGCTGTGATATTGACAAGCCTAAGAATTTAGCTAAAAGTGTTACAGTTGAATAAGGTAAGCACAGCAAACAAGAAAATTCCTATAAAGGAAAGTTTTTGGTGGGTATTTTTATCAGTTGTTATGCTTTTATTATCAATTTTTCCATATTCAATTGATTATTTTGCTGAAAAGTTAAATATAGCATACTCACCATCATTACTATTTATTTGTTTTAGAAATAGTAAACTTATTTCTGAACTTCAGCTTAAAATTATTGATTTAAGTCAAGAACTTGCTATTTTAAGAGGGAAAAACAGAAAGAACTGATGTCTATGCGTTATTATATTGATACTATTAGTATCCTAGATTAGAGGCAGAAATGCTTCTTTTTTTCAAATAGTGCTTATGCGCAATATTTTTGATAAATAAACTGGTAATAGGTGGCTGATGAAATTCTTCCTTTTATGGTAACTTTAATTAATCATATAAATCTTTTTTATACTAAAGACAGTATTGGTGATTTACTTACCAGCACTATTTATAATGCAATTAATAACGTTCATATTATACTGAACTTTTTTCTATTATTTGGTGATGGAAAAAACAGCAAAAATATGGTAATATATAGTCACTAATAAAACTGGAAGTGATTTTATGTTGGATAGGATTAATAATCCTAATGATTTAAAAAAATTGACTTTGGAGGAAAAGAAAAAACTTGCCGAGGAAATTAGGGAATATGTTTTAAATATAGTTTCTAAAAATGGTGGGCATTTGGCTTCTAATTTGGGAATAACTGAACTTACAATTGCTTTACTTAGCGTATACGATCTTCCAAACGATAAAATTATTTGGGATGTTGGTCATCAGACTTATGTTTATAAACTACTTACGGGAAGAAAGTTAGATACTTTAAGGAGACTTGATGGCATTGCTGGTTTTCCAAAAGCATCGGAATCAAAATATGATTCATTTAATACTGGACATAGTAGTACATCTATTTCTGCAGCTTTAGGTATGGCAAGAGCTAGAGATTTAAAAGGTGAAAATAATAGGGTTATTGCGGTAATTGGTGATGGTGCTTTAACCGGTGGCATGGCACTTGAGGCTTTAAACGATGCTGGATTTAGTAACACTAATATAACTGTTGTTTTAAATGACAATGAAATGAGTATATCTAAAAACTTAGGCGGTCTAAACATGTTTTTAGGTAAACTTAGGACTAAAAAATTATATACCAAGTCGGATTCTAAAATTAAGAAGACCGTAAGTAAAATCCCTGGTATAGGCTGTATTCTTGTTAAGATAGTTCAAAGAATTAAAAAAAGTATTAAGCAGCTATTCATATCTAAAATGTTTTTTGAGGATATAGGTTTTACTTATTTAGGTCCAGTTGACGGTCATAATATTGAACATTTACAAAACATATTAAACTATAGTAAAAAAGTAGATGGTCCTGTTCTTGTGCATGTACTTACTAAAAAGGGAAAAGGATATAAGATTGCTGAAGATAATCCTGATAAATTTCATGGAATTAGTCCGTTTAATATTGAAACAGGGAAAACGCTTGTCAAAAAACAAAAAGACTATTCGAAAGTCTTTGGTGACAAGCTAGTTAGTTTAGCAAGAAAAAACAATAGAATTGTGGCTATTACGGCAGCCATGAAAGATGGCACAGGTCTTTCTAAATTTAGTGAAGAGTTTAAAGATAGATTTTTTGATGTTGGGATTGCCGAGCAGCACGCTTTAACAATGGCAGCGGGCATGGCTAAAGAAGGAATGATTCCTATTGTTCCAATATATTCATCATTTTATCAAAGGGCTTATGATCAGGTTATTCATGATATAGCGATGCAGAATTTGCCGGTTGTAATGTGCATTGATAGAGCTGGTGTTGTTGGGGCTGATGGTGAAACGCATCATGGCAATTTTGATATGGCTTGCTTTAGAATCATTCCTAATTTGACGATAATGGCACCAAAAGATTTTAAAGAACTTGAAGATATGTTAGAGTTTTCTATCAATCTTAATAAGCCCGTAATCATAAGATATCCTAGAGGTTCAGAAGGTGAAAAGTTTACTAAACATAATTCTATTAAATATGGCAAAGCTGAAATAATTAAGTATGGCTCTGATATAAGTATTATTGCTATTGGAAATAGAGTTTCTGATGCTTTAAGACTTGCTTTAGATTATAAAAAAGAAGGCATAGAGGCTGAAGTAGTCAACGTCAGATTCCTAAAACCTTTGGATAAGAGTACTATTAAAAGTTCTATATCGAAAACTAGAAATGTCATTACTATAGAAGATGGAACAGCTATTGGTGGCTTGGGTACTGCGATAGAAGAGCTAATTATTGAAGAAAACTTAAGCAATATTAAATTTAAAAAATATGGTTGGCCTGATGAGTTTATAAAACACGGTGGTGTGAGCGAACTTGAAAAAAGGTATAATGTAATTCCAAAAAAAGAGTAATCTCTTTTACTTATTTGTTTTTATTAAATATGTATAAAAAATCAACTTTAAAAGTTGATTTTTTATGTTTAGTACGTAAAACAATTATAATTTTAATGGTTTTGTTAAACTTGATTCCTATATTTTTATTAATAAAAAACGAATTTATCTTTTGATTTTAAAGACAAACTCGTTATTCTCTCTATGGGGCGGAATATCGGGATCGAACCGATGCATAACGGAACCACAATCCGCCGTGTTAACCACTTCACCAATTCCGCCATTTGAAAGACATATATATTTTATCAATAAATATGTCTTTTTTCAAGCCTTTTTCTTATTTTTCTTGATTATCTATCGAAAGTAACATTTTAATATCTTTCTCTGTGAGTTTAGAAAATTCGTTTTCACTATGGTTTTCATTATCTAGCAAGAGTTCAGCTAGTTTTCTTTTCTTATTTTGAAGTTCAAGTATGCGTTCTTCTATGGTTCCTTTACTGATGATTCTTATAACTTCAACGGTGTTTTTTTGTCCTATTCTATGGGCTCTATCTGTTGCTTGGTTTTCTACTTGTGGATTCCACCATAAATCTAAATGGATGACCACGGTTGCAGCGGTTAAGTTTAAGCCTGTCCCTCCGGCTTTTAGGGTTATGACAAAGGCATCTGTATCATCACTATTAAATTTTTCCACTAGTTCTATTCTCTTTTTTGAAGGTACGCTCCCATCAATATAATATGATGAGATATCTAAATTATTTAATTTTGGAATTAACAAATCTAAGGCTTTTTTATAGGTTGTAAATATCAATATCTTGTGTCCGTTGGCTTTAGCTTCGCTTACTATTTTTAAAAGCTCTTCTATTTTGGAACTTTCACCTTTATAGTTTTCAAATATGATTGATGGGTCTACACAAATTTGTCTTAATTTTGTAAGTAGCTGTAGTATTTTAAATTTGGCTTTTTCAAAGCCTTCTGTTTTAATCATTTCTTCTAAACTATCTTTAGTTTTTTGAACTTCGGCGGCATATATTTTCTTTTGATTTTGATTTAAATCAATATAGATGTTGTTTTCTATTTTGTCTGGAAGATCTTTAACAACGTCTTTCTTTTTTCTTCTTAAAATAAAATATTTGATTTGTTCATTTAGTCTATTTAATTTTTTGACGCTTTCTTCCATCCTATCTTTAACGTTATATAATTCTTGAAATTTTTTATTGTTTGCTAGATATCCTGGCATGATAAAGTCAAAGATACTCCAAAGTTCCATGATGTTATTTTCAAGTGGAGTTCCGGTTAGTGCTAGTTTGGTATTTGCTTTTAATCCTTTTACTGATTTTGTTATCATAGCTTTGGGATTTTTTATGTTTTGAGCTTCATCTATGGCAATTAGTTCAAAGTTAATATTTTCATATTCTTTAAAATCATTTCTAATTAGTCCATATGAGGTTATAAAGATATTTATGTTTTTGGTGTGTTCTAACACGTTCAGTCTGTGCTGCTTATTTTCAGCAAATACTTTATAGTTTAAGGTTGGAGCAAATTTGTCAAATTCTTTTTCCCAGTTATATATTAGTGATGTTGGGGCTACTATAAGGATTTTGGCGTTTGGATTTTCTTTAATTATTAATTTTATTAAGTATATTAATTGGATAGATTTCCCAAGGCCCATTTCGTCAGCTAGTATTCCACCAAATCCTGACTTATAAATGTTGTAAAGCCACTTTACACCAGTCATTTGGTAATCTCTTAAGATGGATAGTTCGTTATCTTTCAATTTTATTTCTTTATCTTTATATTTTCTAAAGGTTTCTATTAATTCATCAAATTTGTTATTTGTTGTTATTATGCCTTGATATCCACTTTTTAAACTGTCTAAATAGATGGCTCTATATTTTGGTATTACTCCCCTACCTTCGTCTATTTCTTTATTTGTTAGGTCTAGCTCTTCAGTTATTTCATTTATGTCTTTAATATTTCTATCTTCATTTAAGTTAATGATATCACCGTTTTTTAATTTGTGATATTTCTTTTTGTTTTTAAGTGATAGAAGGATATCTGATAATTCACTGTTTTTTATATTATCTAATTTAAAATCGTATGATAGTATGTTGTCTTTTCCAATGGAAAAACTTACTGAGTTACTACTATTTTTGATTATTTTCGTATCTTTAATTTTTTCTGATGTAAAGATCTCATAATCTTCATTTAAATCAAATATTGCTTTTTCTAAAAAATATCCAATATGTTCAATGTCTATTAAAATTATTTTGTTTTCTTCAGTTACAATAAAGTTTAATTCTTTTAGTTTATTTATGATTTCATTTTCATATTCATAGTTACGCATTATAGCGTCTGTATTATCAAATATATTTATTTCTTTTTCACCATATAGAAGTTTTATTTCACATTCTATGTCATTATAGTAAAAGTCAAAATATAGCTTTGCTTTTGGGTCTTTGGCAATAATTATTTCTGGAATGTCTCCTGATATTTTTATTTCGTCTTTTATTATTGGAAGTAGTCCGTTTGTAAATTTATTTAGGTTTTCTTTTTTAAATACTATTTTATCTATACTATTTCTATATAATATGTTATATAGTTTAGATAATTTGTTTGATATTTTATATACTTTGTCTTCACTGTAGATAATGTTTGTGTCTTCAATTAATGGTTCAAACTTTTCAATGTTATTTATTTGAAGTGTATAATAGTCTTCTTCCTTAGTAAGTGCTATATCAAATGGGTTTTCTTCAATGTAGCCATAATATTCTTTGCCTTTTATGTAATAAGATTTGTTTTTTAAAAGATTCATATATTTATTTATTTCTTTTGGATAGACATAATCGCCAAAGTTTGTTTTTGCTAGGTCTTCTTCGCTTGAATAATCGAAGATTGCTATATCTTCTTTACTAAAATAGTGAATGTCTGGGTCATATATGAATTTTGTGGTTAGCTGATATGGTTTTTGTTCTTCCAGGCTTCTTTTAAATTGATTATATTTTCCTTTTAATGTATATAATTTATCCTCACCTATTTTATAGTTTACTGTTATATAATCACCATAGTAATAGTCGCTTTCTGGTGTTATGTTAATTTCTAATTGTAATTTCTTTTTAATTTTATTACTTTTTGGTATATAAAATTCATCCAATATTTCTGATGATAATTCTAGGGCATAATCTTCATCTGTCTTAATTTCTTCATCACAAAATAATTGGTCTTCATATTTAATGGCGGCAGCAGCTATGTGTTTACAAGCTAGATAATTTCTAAACTGTGGACAGTTACATGCATAGTCTATCAGTTCTTCTTCATTTTTAGTGGCGGTTATTGTAACGTCATATGTCTGATAAGTTCTTTCTGAGCTAACTTTAAAATAAAGTTTGCGGCTATCGTGTTTAAAGTCTTCTTCTGATTTAATTAATTTTACTTTGCTTGACTTATAATTTAATCCGCGTATAAAAGCAGCTGGTCCAAGATTTCTAGATAAATTATTATAAAGTTTACTCACAATGTTCCTCCTTCTATTTAAAATATTTTACCACACGAACAAATGTATTTCAATGTTTTTACTTATTTAATTTGTTTTCATGTATATGTTTTACTACTGGGCTATTAACTACACTTCACTTTTTAGATTTCATACTATACTGTGAGGGAGGTAATTAGATGAATAACTATTATAATGCAGGTGAGATAAACATGCCAAACAATTTCAATTCTATATATCCTGGCGCTTTTAATAATTTAAATGGTCAGGTAAATTACAATAATTCTAATATTGATATGAAACTAATAAATAAGCTTAAAAAACAAGCGGGCGACAATATGACTTTCAATATGTGCGGTTATAGTGGCGATGCAGATCCAAATAAACTGTATGATATTTATAATGGGTTTATTAGAGGTAATATGTTTCCTGAATTATTTAATCAATATAAATTAAGTAGGCCTTATGACATAAAACCAATGAATGAGCAGGCAGAACTTCTTACTAAGGTTGATGCATATTGTTTTGCGGCTCACGAGGTAAATTTATATTTAGATACTCATCCTTATGATAGAGATATGATTAATTTATTTAAGGAGTTATCAGAAGATTCTAATAACGTTATAAAAGAATATGAAACTAAATACGGTCCACTTTTTGTGGATTCGAGTAAAACTTATCCTTGGGCATGGAATGATTCTCCTTGGCCATGGGAAAATTATTAGGGGGTTAGTTATGTGGAAATATGAAAAAAAATTGCAATATCCAGTTAATATTAAAAACAAAGATTTAAATATGGCTAAATGTATTTTAACGCAGTATGGTGGTCCAGCTGGAGATGTTTTCGTCATAGTTTGACATAGCATTTTTCCTCCCAAAAATAAAGCCTTTCTCGTCTATATTAAGTATAAATTTTACAGTATTTGGGTTAAACAATCCATTTTCGTTATAATCTCCAATTACTACTTTTTTTATTAATAACTTAAATAGATCCTCATCAAATTCATCTATGGATATATTCATATCTAATATTTTTTCTATTTCTAATAGTTGTTTTTCTATTTTGTTATCTTTGCTTACTTCTTTTAATTGTTGTTTAATGCTGTCATTTATTTCTTTTAATCTCTCGGTTAACTCTTTTTCTTTACTTTCGTAAACCTTTACATTATCAAAATTATCTAATTTTAGATCTATCAAATGTGATAATCTTTCCTCATAATTCTTTTTTTCTTCATAAAGATTTTTAAGTATGCTTTCGTTATCTTTATCATTTAAAACATCTTTTATAATATCTTTTAAATGATTTTTATTATATTTATGTAAAGCCAGTTTATTAAATAAACATTTAAACATATCTTCTATATATACTTCTCTTATAGAGTCTTTAGCTTGGCAGCTTTCTTTATTATAAACTATATTAGAGCATCGCCAGTAAGCAACTCTTTTATTTTCTTTGCCAGATTTACCGCCTAGTCTTCTGGTATAAGAACCATTACAACAGCCACATTCTATTTTACTACTAAAGGGATATTTCATACTATATTTAGTAGTATGTCCTTGTTCTTTAGCATATTTTTTACTTCTTTTTTTGTATATTTCCTGACATTTATTCCATAAATCTCTTGAGATAATAGCTTCATGTACATCATTTGCATAGTACTGTTCTTTTTCGCCAAAGTTCTTTTTTTTCTTGTGAGTCATTGGATCATCTACATAGTATTTTTGACCTAGAAGATCGCCAACATATTTTTCATTTTTGATCACTCTAGATATTTTTTTACTATCCCATTTATCTGCAATTCTGGGTTGTAGCCCTAACTCATTAAGTTTTTCGGCAATCCTTTTACACCCAAGTCCTTTTTCATATAGTTCAAATATTAGTTTAGCGGTTGGTGCTTCTTTTTTGTTTATTTCTAATTTTTTTAATTTTTTGTTCCAGTTATAACCAAAAGGATTAGCTTGACCGCAGTATCCGCCTTGTTTCATTTTAGCTTTTAATCCCATTTTTACATTTTGTGAGGTTGATTCTGATTCGGCTTGGGCAAAAGCACTATATAAAGTTAAAAACATTTCACTATCTAAATTTAATGTATGAATGTTTTCTTTTTCAAAATAAATATCTACTCTTTTATCTCTAAGTTCTCTTACATATTTTAATGTGTCCATAGTGTTTCTAGCAAATCTTGATATTGATTTAGCAATTATCATATCAATTTTACCTTCTTTAGCATCTTTTATCATTTTTTTAAACTGAACTCTATTTTTAACCTGCGTTCCTGAGATACCTTCATCTGCATACATTCCAACAAATATCCAGTCAGGATTGTCTTTAATTATTTTTGTATAATGCTGTATTTGTGATTTGTAACTTGTTATTTGTTCATCACTATCTGTACTTACTCTAGCATAACCACATACTTTTTTCTTTTCTTTATTTAAGGAAGTATTATCATCACTTGTTTTTGCTTTGATAATCTTTACCTCTGTCATTTTACCTCTCTTTCTAATTTAAGTAACATAATATGTCCTTAAAATAATTATACCGTGTATAAATAAATTCTGCAGCTATATATAATAGTTATCTATTTTTTCTTTTATTAATTTATATTCTTTTTCACTAATAAGTTTTAATTTTAATAATTTTTTTATATAAGCATAGTCTAATGCTTTATTTAAAACTTTTTCCCCTTTCAAATTTATACCCCCCTAAATTCTTATGCAAAAAACAAAAAGAAGTTTACTTTTTTACGGTAAACTTCTAAATGTTTATGATCAATTTCATATTGTTTAAGTTCCCAAAATTTATTATTTTTGTAATAAAACTCTTTTAAAAGTTCATTGTTTCTAACATCTTGGTTTTTTGGAAATCCAAAATTAACATACATCTGCTCCAAAAGATTTTTATACATACTTATTCTATATAAAATTTTGTTTAATTTATTATCAACCAATGAAATATTAGATAAATATTTTTCTTCTTCTAAAGCATCTCTAAGTAAAAATGCGATAGTTCTACTTACATTTTTAAGCTTATTTTTTTTCATATATTTTTGAAGCATATTATAAGTATCTTAATCAATAGTCATAGATATTTTTCGCATTTTCTTCACCTCCTTAATTTTATTTTTGAAATAAAAAAGAGATAATTTTCTAAAAAATTATCCCAACTAATAAAACAAAATTTTCTTTTAATTACCATAAAATCAAATGCACAGATAAGAGAGCAGGATATAGGTTTGTGCCTAATTTTAAACCGAGCCCTTATTTTATAAGGCTTTTCGGTTAAAATTTATGGTACTAATTTTCTTTTTGCACTTGCAAAAAGATTACTATAGGAATAAATCAGTAATTTTTTACCTTGTTTTCCTTTAATTATAATGGCACTTTGGTATTATCTTTCCTTTGAAAATAATATTATGGTAATACTTTGATCATTCCCCATTTCTACCAAAAAAATGAAAAAATTGCCAAAAAAAATTGATAAATTAATATCAATTTTTTCTCAAAAGACAATTATTTTATTTAACCATATTTTATCAGCTTGTTTCCCAATGTCACTGGAAATTGCTCGCAAATTTTTCTCAAAAATTTCTCAAAAGTTTCTCATATTTTTATTGTTAAATTTTTTATTTTTAATTTACCTTAAATATTTTTATAATAATAATTCACCACTATTATTTCTGGTTGTCTATTTTCGTTATAGATAGGATATTCTTCATATGCTGTTTTTATATAATTGGTATATCCCCAGTTAAAATATATTTGCATATTTTTTACTTCATTTGGTTCAACACCTAATGTTAGTTTTTTAAAACCTTTTTGTTTTAAATCACTTTCCATATATTTATATAATTTTGAAAAATAGCCTTTTCCTTCATATTCTTTGTTAGATCTAAAGCCGGTTAAATATGCAGTAGATTTATTAATTAATCCTTCTTTATTTTGCATATCTAAATCATCTTCTGAAATAATTGCAGTAGCTTCAGTAATAATTCTATCATCTAACAAACCTATATAAGTAATTCTAGTATTAAAATTTTTAAGTGATATTTTTTTAAATTCTTTCCATTTGTTATCATTTGGATGAATTTCAATTTCATAGTCATATTTTTTACTTAATTCTTCTAAAGATGCTATTTTACATTTATAACTCATAAATATCACGCCTTTACTTTTAATTACTCAAAATCATCTGGAAATACTAACGGTTCTTTACCTATAGTTTCAAATTTATTGTCATCAAATAATAATCCTGATTCTTCATACAAGACAAATGTTGGACGCTTTAATTCTAAAACTCCTTTTTTATCTTTATCTTCATTATAATGGCACCAAACATCGTAGCCTTTTAATAAATTTAAACCGGTTAAATCTGTAAGACCTACTAAATTTTTATCTGCATGACTAGAAGTTTCTATAGTTTCACCAAATATAATAGCTCCCGCAGAACCACCATATATAAAACCACCATTTTCCAAATAGTCTTTTATTTTGGTATCAAAACCGCTTTCTTTAATCTCTTTTAAAAGTTTAAAAGTATTTCCACCACCAATAAAAATTGCTTTATAATCATCTAAATTTGGTGCTTTAAATAAATCTGTACATAGATCAATATTGTGTAAATTATATTCTGCATATGTTTCTCTAAACCATTGTTCACAATCGCTATATGGTATTTTATCCATAGCAACAGGAATATATAGAACATTACCATTAACAACATAATTTGCAAAATATTCATCTAATTTTTTAACTTGATCTGGCTCTCCGCCACCTGCTAATAATAATTTCATATCTATAACTCCTATTTCTTTTTTCTTTTTTTAAGGCTTTTCTACTTATTCTACCACAATATTTAAAGTCTTTATTTATTTTTCTACTTGCTACTTTAATATCTCCCTTGAATAAATTATAACATAATTCTTTACTATTCTAAATAATTATCTTTATTTATATTTAATAAAGTTTTGCTTCTTTTTTCTGTTCAAAATTTTCTATATTAACATTTTAAAGATTTTAAAAATATGATATAATATTTTCGCTCTAAATGAGGTGAAATTTATATGTGTGATTTACATTTAGAAAGACCTACACTTTCAAGAAAAAAAGATGCAATATTATTTGTTGAAGAATATTTTATGAATAATGAAAATGCGATTGGATCTGGCTATTTAGATAAATATTATCATGAGTATGAAACGTGGCTAAATTTATTAACTATATATGAAAACGAAAGAACATGTCCAAAAAATGTTAGCCCTGGTTACACATTTTTTCTAATTAAAGAATCTACAAACAAAATAGTTGGAATCACAAATATAAGAACATCATGCAAAAATTTAAATGTATATTTACATGGTGGAAATATTGGATATAGTATTAGACCATCTGAAAGAAAAAAAGGGTATGGGAAAAAGATACTTAAACTATGTCTAAACAAATGTAAAGAAATGGGCATCGACAATGTAATAATTGTGACTTTAGATGATAACTTTGCTTCAAGGAAAATTATTGAATCAAATTATGGAAAATTCATTAATGCTATCCCAAGTAGTGAAAAAAAAGGACACAAAGATTTAAGATATAATATTATTCTTAATTAAAAACTGACTTGATTTATCAAGTCAGTTTTGTTAATCTAATGTTCCGTTAAAAACAATTTCGTCATGTTCTCTAGTATAATAACCATCTTTAATTTGTGTTATTTTCCAATCGTATTTAAACATAAAATGTAAAAAATATCTTACTTTCGATGCCGGCATTGTAATCAACGGCTTTTTTGTTTGTAAATACTCAATAGATGTTTTCATTAATTGTCTTCCAATTCCTATGTTTCTTGCATATTCAGCAACGTAGAAAGTACAGATTTTCTTTTCATCTAAAGTGTTTTTTAGAAATGCTACACCACATATATTATCATTTTTTCTTATAAATAAAACTTCTCTTTCCTCTTTACCAATAAATGGTAGATGTTTTTTATAATACCACTCATAATGATGTGGATAATCAATAGTAAGGTGATCAGTCACATAATATAATTGGTTTGATAATTTTTCAAATAATTCTCTATCATACATATAATCAGATAATTTTTCTACATTATAGTTCATATTTTCTCCTATAAATATAATTGCATTAAGAGCATATAGTAATCATATTTAAATTCATCATATTCAACATTTAATTTATTTAAAAATTCAGAAACATATTCTTTCCCAAAATTACGTATTATTGATCTTATGACTATAGCAATATCAAACCATTTATCAGCGACACCACAATCTCCAACATCAATGAAACCAGAGAATTCTTTATTATATGCAAATATATTAGGTAAACTTATATCTCCATGGCTAAAACACAGATCTTCTTTGAATTTATTTTTCTTTAAATATTTTAAAATCCCTTCAGCTGATCCAAATCTATCTAATGCCTCTTGACTAACATTTTCTTCAAGTATTAGTCCATTAGATATATTTTCCTCTGCTAGTTTCAATTTATAATCTAAGGAAACGTCAATAGGACAATTATCTATATTTACATCATATAACATTTTAAAAGCTGATACTATAATGTCTATTCCCTCCGATTGATGTTCCATATAATAATCAGAACATACCATTTCACCAGGAATTTTAGATGTTACGATATATTCAATGCTATTATTAATATCATGCAATATAACATTGGGAACAGGCAGTTTTGATTGCAAAAAATCTAATTTAATAAACTCATTATGTAAAACTTTTTTATCACCAATTTTTAAAAAATATTCCTCTTGATTTTTTTCTACTTTTATAACTTGAGTATCTGAACAACCTATACTTATTTCTTCACATTTGCAGCCTTCTAAAAATTCTTTTAATTCATTTTTTATATCATATTTAAAATCAACCATATTTTGCCTCCTTCTCTTCTTTTATTCCTTCTGTTGTTTTTTTCTTGAT
>CAMOSR010000002.1 GCA_946625165.1 uncultured Bacillota bacterium | reverse complement strand
AATTAGGAACAACCATTATAATGGTTACACATGATATAGATATTGTAAAACAAATGAATAAAAGAGTTATAGTATTAGATGCCGGAAGAGTATTAAAAGATTATAAGGAAGGAACCTATAGTTATGAAAACAATTAGAATAATTGGAAGAAATATAAGAGATGCTTTTAAAGGAGTGTTTAGAAACTTTTCCTTATCATTTGCCTCTATATCATGTATCACTATAACACTAATCGTTGTTGCCATTTCTATGGTCCTCTCAGAAAACGTTGATAACTTTACACTTTTAGTTGAAAAAGATGTAACAATAGTAGCCTTTTTAGACAATGAACTAACTACAGAACAAATAGATGAGATAAAAGATAAGATAAGTACTATTGATAACGTTGAAAAGTATGAATTTAAGTCAAAACAAACAATTACAGAAGAGATGCGCGATTCTTCAGAAGTGTTTGACAATATCATGAAAAACTGGGATGATGATGAAAATCCAATTCAAAATACATACCAAGTTAAAGTTATTGATATTAATGGAATTAAAAAAGTTGCCGACGAAATAAAAAATATCGAAGGCATAACACTTGTAAAATATGGCGAAGGAATGGTTGAACAATTAATTGCCACTTTCGAATTTATTCATAAAATTTGTATAGGTGCCGTCGTAGCCCTAGTACTAGTTACCGCTTTCCTAATTTCTAATACAATTAAAATTACCATAAGTTCAAGACAAAGAGAAATAGGAATTATGAGATTAATAGGAGCATCTAATTTAAATATTAGAATCCCATTTATTATAGAAGGACTACTATTGGGAATATTAGGATCAATTATTCCAATTATTGTCACAATATATGGATATACAGAACTATATAGACATTTTGGTGGACATTTATTCTCAAACTTCATAAAATTAATTGCCCCAGTTCCATTTGTATATCAAACATCAATAATTTTGCTACTAGTTGGCATATTAGTAGGTATGTTTGGCTCTTGGAGAGCTGTAAAAAAACATTTAAAAATATAATTAATGATTAAAAGTGAATCCATAAGAAAAAAAGATTCACTTTTAATTTAAAAAAAATAAAGAAATACAAGAAACAAATTGATTAAAACAGCAAATAATTATATAATAAAATAGAAGTTTAAGTCATATTTATATGATTAATAAG
Organism: uncultured Bacillota bacterium; assembly: GCA_946625165.1. GTDB lineage: Bacteria > Bacillota_I > Bacilli_A > RF39 > UBA660 > Coprosoma. The sequence goes on along the minus strand of CAMOSR010000002.1, from coordinate 59,739 downwards.
AAAGAAGAGAAGAACATGAATAAGATATTTGTAAAAGAACTAAGCAATTATTATGAAAAAGAAATTGAATTTCAGGCAACAGTAGATAATATACGTAATTTACAATGGGTACAATTTGTTATTTTAAAAGACAGTACTGGAAAAGTCCAAATGACTGTTGAAAAAAATGATGAAAATAAAAAGCTTAACGAGATTGTTAACAGTTTGACAATTGATAGTACATTAAAAGTTAAAGGTACATTGAAAAAAGCTCCAAAAGTAAAACTAGGAGGAATGGAAATTATTCCAACAAAAATAGAAATAACAAGCTTAAGTGAAGAAGAAAAACCATTTAATTATAACGATTTAGAAAATGTAAAATTAGATACAAGATTAGATAATAGATTTTTAGACTTGCGAAATGAAAGAAATAGCGCCATTTTCAAAGTTCAAAGCCTACTAACAAAATATTTAAGAGAGTACTTATATAATAATAATTTTATGGAAATACACACACCAAAAATAATTGGTGCAGCAAGTGAGAGCGGTAGTGAAGTATTTGAAATTAAATATTTTGATAAAAAAGCTTATCTTGCTCAAAGTCCACAATTCTATAAACAAATGGCAATGTCAGCTGGATTTGACCGTGTATTTGAGGTGGCTCCATGCTTTAGAGCAGAAAACTCTAATACCAGTAAACATGCAACAGAATTCACCAGTTTTGATGTCGAATGTGCCTATATAAATAGCTACGAAGATGTTATGAACTTAGAATCAGAGATGATCACCTACGCATTAAAAAAAGTAAAAGAAGAAATGGGAGAAGAAATAAAAAGAATTTTCAATATCGATATAGTAGTTCCTAAATTACCATTTCCTTCTATGAGGTTAAGCGATATATATAAGGAATTAGAAGAAAGATATGGATATAAAGTTGACAAATCTGAAACTACAGATTTAACAACAGAAGCAGAGAAGCTATGTCTAAAACTTGCACAAGACAAATTTAATCATCAATTCATTTTTGTAACAGATTTTCCAGCTGATAAAAGAGCATTCTACCACATGCGAGATAAAGATGGAAAACTGCAAGGTTATGACCTAATATGGAATGGTGTAGAAATAACTACTGGAGCCCAAAGAGAGCATAGATATGAAGAAATCAAGAAAAATGCCCAAAGTAAGGGACTAGGTGAAGACGTTAAGTTTTATCTAGAATTCTTCAAATATGGCTGTCCACCACATGGAGGTTTTGCCATAGGCTTAGATAGACTAACAATGTTACTTCTTAATATTCCTACAGTAAAAGAAGCCATGTTTATATTTAGGGGGCCAAGTAGACTTAATCCTTAAAAACAAAAAAAACGCTATTTGCGTTTTTTTAGACTTTTAAAATGTCTTCTAATAATAAATAAGAAAACAAAAACTATAATAATAATACAACCATAAATTAAATAATCTTCATTATAATTAGCCTTAACTTCCTTTATAGTTGTGCCATCATCATTTAGTTTTATAACATATTCGCCATTTTTAGTATATAAATAATTTTCTCTTGCATACCTTGCAATATATTCCTTATCTTGCAGTTTATTAATTTCCGACTTAAGTGATTTAGCGTCTGATTTTAAACTAGTAAGCTTTTCAGTTAATTCCTTTTCTTCTCGGTTTAAATTATATAAATTTATAGTAGTAGTAACCAGAGTAAAAGCACAATAACCAATTATAAAAACAGCAATAGGGCCTAATATAACAAGCCTTCTTTTAGCTTTTTTAGAAACCTTTTTAGCCATTGCATCACCTCTACTATCAATAAAAGTATATCATCTTTTATATTTTTTTACAATAATGAAAGAGTGTACTATCTATTTGTAATTTTATTATGAAATTTACATTGAAATGAAAAACCTAATATAATCATAATGAGCTGATAAGGATGAAAAGTAGAGTTATTTATTTTTTGAAGAAATATAAAATAAACCAAAACACTTAATGTGACTATAAAAAATGAACCAATATACTTAATTATTCTAATATCATTATATATTATTTTGTAACTTAAATTTAAAAACAAAGAAAAAGAAAACCCAAAAACAAAAGAAAAGGATAAAGATAATATTTGTAACTTTAAAGGCACTATTTAAATAGTTTGCTGAATAAACCACTATCTTTTTCTTTGCCTTGACCTTCTGAATAAGAAATACTATCAAGCTTGCCTTTTATTGAAACATTACCTTGATATGTATCGAGCTTTATGATTTCTAACCCTTGGCCTTTTAAAGTTAAATTGCCCATACTAGTTTCCATAAAAAACTCTTCCTCATCAAAACTCTCAATTTTTTTAACCCCGGTAATAATTATATTTTTTCTTTCATTAATAGTTATACTATGATTTAATGAAGTTATTACACTATCTATCTTGTCCATAAGAACCTCCTAAACAATTATATGACTCATACATAAAAAAAAGACGAACTATTCGCCTTCTTCTTTAACTTTGTTATACTCTTCAATAATCGCATCTTCGAATTGCTTACGACATTCTTGTGTAATTGGATGAGCAATATCGTGATATGTTCCATCATTAGTTTTACGATTAGGCATAGCAGTAAATAATCCACTATTACCTTCGATAATTCTAATTCCATGAATAGCAAAGCAATTATCGAGGACTACTGAAGCGATACCACGCATATGGTTTTCATTGTCCATTTTGCGAACATTGACTGATGTAATTTCCAAGCTAACCTCTCCCTTCTAGCATGATTTCGTTATAATTGTACAATATTTAAAAGCAAAAATCAATAACTTAAGATATTTTATTCATATATTTTGATAATTTTCGTAATTATATCCGCAAATGAAAAAGATTTCACAATATTATTTTGAAGTTTTACTAAAAAAACACAGTTATATATTTTAATAATTTTGGCTTCATATGTTTCATATTTATTACGACCCAAATTATACTTTATTTTAACAGTTTTGCCTAGATGAGGTATTAAAGCCTGCTTAATTTCTAAGCTATTACACGGCTTACCTTGGATATCCAACATACATAGTACCTTTCGTTATTATTCCACCCATACCATCTTTTCCGTATTTAGTTTGATCTAAAATATCTTTTAAATCGATATTTTTATTTATATCTGATAAACTCATTTTAGTAGCAATGACCGCAGGATCCAAAGCGTGAATATTTATTCGCTTTGGACTAGAAGCGAAATTAGCGCCAGCTTTTATAAGTTCTTCATAACAAGAGCCACACCCACCAGCTATAATAATTAGTTTTTCATGACTTCCTTCGTATTCACGGGCTTTTTTAATAGCTGAAGCAAAATACTTACTATTTTTATAAGCATTAATATCATTTATCGCACCCTTTCGTTTATAATAAGCATCATGTCCCGTTATAACCACTATATTAGGCTTATATTTTTCTAGCCAACCTTTAATGTTGCTTCCAATATCTTCTTCTTTTTCATTAATCCCCATTGACCATACACTAGACTTATCATAATAATCTAAACATCTAGATAGATAATCAGGATCACTATCAATATGTAAAATTTTTCCAGGTAGATAAAAGTAATCATTACGATTCAAATCTAAGGGCTGCTCAATTCTTTTCATAAAATTCTCTTCTTGTTCTATATCTTCGTTATTATATATACTTAAATCATTAATATCACTATCAACAATAAGCCTTACATTAACCCCCTTAAGACAGGCTGTATCACCATTTATTTTAATAATTTTAAAAATAATATCATTGCCATGAGAATTTCGTGTGACTAAATCTCCGATTTTAAAATTCATATTATCACCCAAAAAAGTATATGCCATCATATATATTTCTATTCACAAAAAAAGATCAAATAATTTGATCTATAATTTAAAGTCATGAATATCATCATCACTCATATCTTTTCCATCAAAGTAAAGCTTACTTTTAAATTTAAAAATTAAAGCCACTAAGTTTGAAGGAAAAGACTTAACCATTTTATTGTAGTCAGTTATAATATCGTTATAATACTTTCTAAAAGCAACTATTTCCGCTTCTGATTCACCAAGTTCAACATCAATCTTCACAAAAGTATCATTATTTTTGATTTTAGGAAATCTTTCCTTATATTTGTTAAATTCTTTTAAAGCATCATATAATTTTCTATCCAATTCAAAATTAGAAAGCTTCTTAGATTTTAATTTTTCTACTTGGCCCAAAACATCGTCTTTAGTATCAGTGTTTTCTTTGATGATTTCACTAGATTTATTTAGTAAATCAAACCTTTTCCTTAAAACTGAATCAATATTTGTTTCAGCCTCGTTAATTCTAATTGTAAAAATCTGAAATCTATTATACGTAGAAGCTATCCAAATTAATATTAGACAAATAAGAATAATTAAAGATGTGCACGCTATAAATACACTCATGTTACTCACCCTAATATCATTATAACAAAGTTAATTAATTTTTTCAATTATTTGGATAGAATTCTGGACTAGATACAATTCTTTCATCAAACTTAATATAATTCACATATATTAACAATATTAAATACCAATTACCAGTTTTAGGATCACTTAATATAATATGATCTCTACCAGACTGTTCAACAATACCCTTAAAAACCCTGTCACGCCATTCATTAGAATCCGGATAAGATGCATATATTTCAACCTGCTTGCCACGATTTAATCTAAGTATATTTTCAATATAAGATTGCTCAAAAACCGTATTGCCAAAATTCATTTGATTTTGCTGATTAGGAACCGCCTCACCATTAGTAAATAGCGGAGTCCCCGGAAAACTATTTTGATTTGCAAAACTATTATTCATTTTATCATCCTTTCATAACTAATATATTTATTTATTAATAAAAATATGTTAAAATTAATAATAAGGTGAGCATATGAAAAATAAAGGATTTACATTAGCTGAAATACTTGGCGTAATAGTAATAATAGGACTACTAGTGACTTTAGTGATGCCAACAATAACAAATAGAATAAGGGCAAATAGCAGTAAAGCTGAAAAAGCCAGTAACCAGATAATCTTTGATGCCGCGCTTCAATACATCAATGAAAATAAACAGGATTTTTCATCCGGTAAAAAACATTGCATTTCTATTAGTACTCTAATAGACGAAGGAAAGTTAGCAAGTCCAGTAAAAAACATAAAAACAAATGAAAAAATAGATGATACCCATTCAGTTTTAGTTACAATAGATAAAACAGGTAATATAAGCTTTGACTTAATTTTTAAAAACACATGCGAAAGAGATATTAAGTCGTAATTAGATGTCAGAAAGACGTCTTTTATAGAATAAAAAATTAAAGAAAGCAAGTATTTATTTTATACTGAGAGGTGATATAATGAAAGTATTATTAGGGATTTCAAATAGACATGCCCATTTAACTGAAGAAACATACAAAAAGCTTTTTGACAGCCAACCTTTAGAAGCTGTTAAATATTTAAGGCAGCCAGGCCAATTCGCTTCAAATAGATTCATTACCATTAAAAATGGCGACAAAGAAATTTCGAACGTAAGAATTGTTGGACCATTCAGAAAATATGATCAAGTAGAAATTTCTAGGACCGATAGCTATTATTTAAAATTAAATCCACCAGTTAGAGACTCTGGCGATATTGAAGGCTCAAGTCCAATTAGTTTGATAAATGGTAGTGTAGAAGTACACCTAAATGAAGGATGTATTATTGCCAATCGTCATATCCATATAACCCCAGATGAGGTCAAAAAATACAACCTAGAAAACATAAAAAAAGTTAAGATTAGAATAGAAGGCGAAAAAGCGGGAATACTAGAAAATGTTAATTTAAAAATTGCAAGTAATTCTAAATTTGAGCTTCACTTAGATAATGATGATGGAAATGCCTTTAATGTAAAAACAGGTGATGAACTCGAAATAATAGAAATGGAGGAAGAATAATGAACTTAGAGGGGAAAGTGGCCGTAGTTACTGGCGGAGCCATGGGAAACGGTCTTGGAATAGTTAAAGTTTTTTTAAAAGAAGGAGTCAAAGTAGCTATATTAGACTACGCTGATGAACTTACTGAAACGATAAAAACTTTAGGAACAAATGTAATTGGTTATAAAGTAGATATTAGAAATAAAGACATTGTAAATAAAACTATAGAAGACATTCATAAAAGATTAGGAAATATAGATATACTAGTAAATAATGCAGGTGTTGCAAAACTAGCCCCATTCACAGAAATGGATGATGAGACCAGAGATTTTCACTTTGACATAAATATTAAAGGAACATGGAACGTTACTAAAGCTGTTTTACCTTATATGGAAAAAGGCTCAATTATTAATTTATCAAGCGTAACAGGGCCTATGGTAGCTGACCCTGGAGAAGTAGCTTATGCTACGACCAAAGCTGCTTTACTCGGATTTACAAAAAGTTTAGCTGCTGAACTTGTCTCTAGAAATATTAGAGTAAATGCCATAATGCCAGGATATATACTAACACCAATGGTGGAAAAAATAGCCATTCAAAGTGATTCAAACAATCCACAGTCTGTAATAGATGGCATTGCAAGAGCTATACCAATGCAAAGACTTGGAACTATCGAAGAATTAGGCGACTTAACGGCTTATCTTGCATCAGATAGATCAAGTTACATAACAGGGCAAGGAATCGTAATCGATGGTGGCTCAACCCTACCAGAAACAAGTACTGTTGGTACAAAATAAAAATATAAAAAGTCACAATTTTAAAATTGTGACTTTTATTCTTCCAATTTTATAGTTGGTATAGCATCATCTAAAGCCGATTTATCTTGAGTAGGCTCTGTACCCTTAATGTAGTAAAGAACTTTAGCCTTATTACTATTAGTAGCCACCTCACCACTTATAGGATCAATAGCTACTCCAACCACATTGTTAGGCTTTTCATACCACGTTTCATCATCAGTTTTTCCAGTTAAATACTCTTCCATAATATCGACCCACATATTTTTAAGATTAGAACTATCCGTACTATCGACATTCTTATTATCGTCATACCCTGTCCAAAGACCAACCAGTAAAGATTTATTATAACCAAATATTAAATTATCTGTGTTGGTCGTTCCACTTTTAACCGCATATTTGTGAGTCATTTTCGAAAGAATACTAAGGCAAGTAGGAGAGTTGTAACTAGTAAACTCTTTCGCATAAGTCGTCGTCAAAAGCTCATTTAAAATATAAACCGTACTTTTATTTAAAATACTCTCAGGTTTTGGAGTATATTCATATAAGATATTTCCATCCATATCTGTAACCTTACTTATAAAATAAGGCTTAACCTTATAACCTTCATTAGCGAGCGTTCCATAAGCGCCAATCATACTAAGCATGTCAATTTCTTCCGCCCCTAAAGCAAGAGAAGGCAAATTGGAAAAGCTATTATTTATTCCAACTCTTCTTAAAATATCAGGAAGTGCGTCATCACCTAAAAACAAGTGTGTTTTAACCGCGTAGACATTATCAGAATAGGCAATAGCTGCCGCTAAGCTAATTGGACCATCCGCATATTTATCATTATAATTTTTAGGAGTATAAGTTTTATTACCAGAAAAACTAAAAGTCGTTTTCTCACTAGTAAATGTAGTAGAAGGCGTAAAGCCGTTTTCTAATGCAGAATAATATAAAAACGGTTTAATAGTAGAACCAACTTGCCGCCTAGCTTGAATAGCCCTGTTAAATTCACTCTTATCATAGTCCTTGCCACCAGTTAAAGCAAGCACCTTACCACTTCTAGGATCCATGATAATACCAGCAAGTTCAATATTTTCATTAGTAATATTTTTATTACTACTGCTTTCTAAAATCTTTTGCGCATTTACATCCAAATTAGTATATATTTTAAGCCCACCTGTTTGTGTAAAAGAAGATGGAATTGAACTTATATTTGATAGTTCACTCATAACCGCATCTTGATAATACATCATCATCTTTAAATCATTACTATCTTCATCCCTTTTAAAAGTAAGCTTTTCATCATAAGCCCTTACTGCTTCCACCTCATTAATATACTTGTTTTTAACCATTGAATCTAAAATAATCCTTTGCCTTTCTTTAGCTTTATCCAAATTAGTTAAAGGCGAGTACTTACTAGGATTTTTAGGAATCCCAGCTAGTATACTAGCTTCTGCTAAACTTAAATCTTTTGAATCTTTTCCAAAATAATACTTAGCCGCATTTTCAATTCCAAATATTCCACCATAATTTATCGTATTTAGATAACCTTCAAGTATTTTATCTTTACTATAATGTGACTCTAGCCTTATTGTAATCCATGCCTCTTTCATCTTACGTGACCACGTCTTATCAAAATCTAAAAACAAATTTTTAGAAAGCTGTTGAGTAATAGTCGAAGCCCCTTGACTATTACTTTTATTTTTAACATTTACCATCATTGCTTTCACAATTCTTAAAAAATCAAACCCCTGGTGTTTATAAAAATTCTTATCTTCAATAGAAATAGTTGCCTTTATAAGGTTTTCAGAAATATTATCTAAACTTACCCAATCCTTAGAGCCAGTAGTATAAAGATCCCCATTACTATCATATAAATAATAACCATTCGCCCCTTTAATAGAAAGTTTAGGCGACATTTTCGCATATAAATAAATGCCCAAATAAGTTAGAGTGAATATGATTAAAAAAAATATTAAAAACTTCAAACCCTTTCTAGATTTTTTCATAAAATCACTCACTTTCTAAAATTATTATTAGAAAAAATCAAAAAAATATGAGTAAAAAAATAAAAGTGTGTTATAATCTATTCATCGGAAGTGATAGTTTGAGTAAAATAAAAATAAAAGCAAGTTTAAAAAGTAAAGAAAGCAATCACACATTTACCGGATACGGAATAAAAAATAAAAATATAATTACCTATAATGACAGTAATATTATAACCAAAATTACCATAGATAATATAATAACTATAGAAAGAAAAGAAAACTATATTTTAAAAATAAGATTAAAAGAAGGTATAAATTTAGATGGAAAGTACATCACTAAATATGGAAACATTAAAATAGCCACTTATACCAAAAAGTTAACTAAGACAGAGTCTACATTGAAAATAATATATGATTTAAATGTAAATGATGAGTATATTGACACATTTACATATAATTTAGAATATAGTATTGACAGCTAGAAAAAATATGATACAATGTTCTAGGACTAATAAGGAGTGAAATCTATGAAATTAAGTAAAATGCCAAAAGATGAGCTAGAATCATATTCATATGTTGAACTTGCGAAAATGATTTTGAAAGAAGATAAAAAAAGTGAAACAATCGTTGACATTTTAAAAAAAATTTGTAAATTATTAGAATTATCAGATACTGATTATGAAAATATAATAGGAGACTTCTATACCTCTTTAACTACTGATAAAACATTTATTCTATTAGAAGATGGTACATGGGATTTAAGAGATCACCACTCTAGTTCTATAAATTTGGAAGAAACAGAAGATGACGAGGAAGATGATTTAACCGAAACTGAAGAAGAAATGGAAGAAGAAATGGACGACATGGCACCAGAGGAATACCACGACATGGATGACGATGCCGAAATCGATGACACAGACCTGGATGATGTTGACGATATTGAGGATGATGACCTAACAATAATCGATGAAGATGAATTAGATTAATTCATCTTTTTATATGAAAATTAATTGCTTATATTAATAAAATATAGTATAATTAACTCGTTAAAAAAGGTGATATAAATGAAAGAAAGATTAATTGCAATTGAAGAAAAATATAATGAACTTCAAGCAGAACTTAATAAGCCAGAAGTAATAAGTAACGTTAAACAAATGTTAAAATTGAATAAAGAAGTTGCCGATTTAAAAGAGGCATATGATGCTTATCAAAAACTGAAAAAATTAAAGAAAGATTTAGAAGACGCAAAAGAAATGACAAAAGATTCAGAATTAGGTGAATTTGCTAAAGAAGAAATCACTAGATTAACAGAAGAAAAAACAAAATTAGAATCTGAAATTGAAATAATGCTTCTTCCTAAAGATCCTAACGATGACAAAAACGTTATAGTTGAAATTAGAGGTGCAGCTGGTGGTGATGAAGCCAATATATTTGCTGGAGACCTATATAGAATGTATACAAAATACGCTGAAAAAGAAGGCTGGAAAATTGACATTCTTTCCGAAGAACACAACGACGCTGGCGGATTTCCACTTGTCGAATTTATGGTTAAAGGTGATAGAGTATATTCCAAACTAAAGTATGAAAGTGGTGCTCATAGAGTTCAAAGAGTACCAGTTACTGAAACACAAGGGCGAGTACATACTTCAACAGCCACAGTCTTAGTAATGCCTGAAGCTGAAGAAGTAGATATTGATATAAATCCAAATGATTTAAAAATTGACGTTTATCACAGTGGCGGAGCTGGCGGCCAATCAGTCAATACAACTGATAGTGCCGTAAGAATAACCCACCTTCCAACTAATACCGTAGTTACATGTCAAAACGAAAGAAGCCAAGTCCAAAATAAAGAAAAAGCTATGCAAATATTAAGAAGTAGACTTTATGAGGCTAAAATTAGACAGCAAGAAGAAGCCTTAGGTAGTGAAAGAAGAAGTAAAATTGGTACTGGTGACAGATCTGAAAAGATAAGAACTTATAATTATCCACAAAACAGAGTTACAGACCATAGAATAGGCTATACGACTAAAAACTTAGATAGAGTTATGGAAGGAAATCTAGAAGATATCATAGACGCTTTAATTACCGAAGACCAAAATAGAAAACTAAGAGAAGCCTAATTGACAGATAAAGAATACTTAAAAAAATATTTAAGTGAAGATAAATTAAAGGAAGGCCTTGAAAAATTAAAAAAAGGCCTTCCTGTTCAATATATTGTAGGTAATGTAGACTTTTATGGAAGCCTTTTAAAAGTAAATAAAAACGTTTTAATACCTAGATTTGAAACTGAAACTCTAATAGAAAAAACGATAGAATATTCTAAAAAGTATCTAAATGAACCGTTAAAAATTATCGATTTAGGTACAGGTAGTGGAGCCATCGCCATAACACTAAAAAAACAGTTAAATTCTACTATAGATGCTATAGATATTTCGGCTAAAGCTTTAAAAGTGGCTAAAGAAAACGCTAAAAATAACAATGTGGAAATAAATTTTTTCCAAAGTGATATGCTAGAAAATGTAAAAGATAAATATGACATAATCATAAGTAATCCACCATATATCGCATATGATGAAGAAATTGAACCCATCGTTAAAAATAATGAACCAAGTATTGCTTTATACGCCAAAAATAATGGTTTAGAATTTTACGAAAAAATACTAGAAAAATCAAAGGCAACCTTAAACAAACCAGGTATAATTGCTTTTGAAATCGGTATGAATCAAGGCGAAAAAGTAAAACAAATCGCTAGTAAATATTTTGATATAAATAAAATAAAAGTAGAAAAAGACTTAACTGAAAAAGATAGATATGTTTTTATCTTAAATAGTTAAAATTTCTACTTTTTTAAAATTGATAATTTACCAAATTATCGTATCCGTATAAAACCAAACAAACTAAATTGATAACTATAAATTTCCAAATTTATATAATAAAAATGTAGCAAAAATAGGCAATTGGCCATTTGAACTTAAAATAAACATGTAATATAATCATTACCGAGGTGCGGATTTTAATATTATTGTTTTATTCATTTATAAATATATTAAATTTATTTCATCACTCTATAATACTTCATATAAATACCTACCCTAATAATTTAAAAAAATTTTTTTCTACCTCCCGCACCTCCAAAAAATAAATGTAAAATTTTATCTAATTTTTAATAAACCATTGTTAAATTATAAAGAGTAGTTTATAATAAAAGCAGGGTGGTTTAGGTGAGTATTAAAGATACTATTTTAGAAAACATATGTAAAAAGAAGCTTACTTCAGATGAACTGCGTTCTTTAATGCGCATAAAAGGTGAAGAAAAACAGGCTGCTTTTTTTAGTGCGTTAAATGAACTTGAAGAAGAAGGACAAATATATTTAGACAGTAAAGGATATTACCAACAATTTGATTCACACAAGCTAAATAAAGTCCAAGGAGAAATCCATATAACAAATACCGGGAATGGTTTTGTTATAAAAAAAACAGATAAAGGAAAACATAAATATTTAATAAACTCCAATAGTCTAAATGGAGCTTTAGACGGTGACATAGTTGTTCTAAGTCACTTTAGTGGTGGAAAAATCAATTATATAGACGCTAAAGTGGAAAAAATAATTAAAAGATCTGATAAAAATACCGTATTTGAATATATAGGAGATAATACATTTATCCCATATAGTAGCCATGGTAATATTAAAGTAATATGCCAAGAAAGTTTAATTCAGCTTGTATCTGGAAATTTAGCCTTAGTAAGATTAGGAAAAAATCAAATTGCCGAGGTTAATAATGAACTATTTTTCGAAGGAACTGTTACAAAATTAGTTGGTCATAAAGATGATCCAGATATTGATATAAAGGCTATCGCAGCGTCTCACGGGTTCTTTACTGATTTTCCAAATGAAGTGTTAGAAGAACTTAAAAATATACCTGACCACGTTCTAGAAGAAGAAATTATAGGCAGAGTAGACCTAAGAAAAGAAAAAATTTTCACGATTGATGGTAAAGATACTAAAGATATGGATGATGCCGTTAGTATTGAAAAAGATGGTGACAATTACATTTTAGGTGTTCATATAGCTGACGTTAATCACTACGTTAAAGAAGATAGTAACCTAGATAAAGAAGCAAGAATTAGAGGAACATCAGCTTATCTTGCAGATTCTGTCTTGCCAATGCTTCCACACCAACTATCAAATGGTATTTGTTCATTAAATGAACACGTTGATAGACTTACAAAAACTGTTAGAATGACCATAAATGGTGAAGGAAAAATAATAGATTATGAAATATACGATAGTGTAATTAATTCAAGTAAAAAAATGACATATGAAGATGTAAATACAATTTTAGAGGAAGATACTATCGTAGAAGGTTATGAACCTTATATTGACGATTTAAAATTAATGAGAGAACTATCGCTTATATTAATAGAAAAACGCAAAAAAAGAGGTAATATTGATTTTTCTTCAGATGAAGTTAAAGCTATAGTAACCAAAGAAGGCACGCCTACATCATTTGAAATGAGGACTCAAAAAACAGCCGAGAAAATAATTGAAAACTTTATGATATCTGCTAATGAAACAGTAACTAGACATTACGCCTATATGGAACTTCCATTTATCTATAGAGTGCATGGTGACCCACATGACGATTGTCTTATTGAAACAATTAACCTTCTAAAAGCAGAAGGCCTATGTAACGGATACGCTAACAATTTGCTTAACAAAATAAATAACGGAACATACACTTCCAGAGATTTAGACGCTTTCTTAGAAAGCTTCAAAGGAACAGAAGAATACGGAGTTATTTCTAATTACATATTAACAAGTATGAGTAAAGCTAAATATTCTAGTGTAAACGAAGGACATTATGGACTAGCTTTAGACTATTATACCCACTTTACCTCACCAATTAGAAGATATCCAGACTTACAGGTTCATAGACTAATCGATTCTTATAACAATTTTGAAACCATTTACGAAAGACTCGATGAAATAGAATCATTACTTCCAGAAATATGTACTCATTCATCTTACATGGAAAGAGAAGCCGATACCGCTGAAAAAGAAACTCTAGATTTAAAAATGGCTGAATTTATTCAAGACTATATCGGTGAAGAATTTAAAGGTCAAATTACAAGAATGACACCATATGGAATGGACATAAAAATGGAAAATAATATAAAAGGAATAGTTAGACCAGAAGAAGTATCAAAAGCAAAAAAAACACTGGGCAGAAAATTTAAACTAGGTGAAAAAGTATGCGTCATAGTTAAAGAAGTTTCTGTACCACATAGAGTGATTTACTTAAGTATCGCATACACTATGAACAAACAACCAAAACAAAAAGTAAAAAGAGGTCAGTAGACTTCTTTTAACATATAAATATTTATGCTGAAACAAATATTCGTGATATAATTAAAGAAGGTGATAATCATGCAAGACAAATTAAACTTATTACTAACCCAAATAAATATATCAAAAGACGAAATAAAGTATTTTGAAACTGGTAATTTAGACAAAATAGTTTGTAATAGAAATAAAGATAAATATGCTTTCTATATATCACTTGAAAAAACTTTACCGCTTAAAACATATATAGTATTTAATAAACTATTAAAACAAAAATATAAAAATATGACTGTAACCTCAAATATTACAGTTAAGACCTTTAATATAGAAAACATAATAGACTACTATCGCCATTTTTTAAGTATATATAGTAAAGAAGCCCCATTACTCACGGAATTTATTGATAGTAAAATAAGTTTAGATGAAGGAACGTTAAGTATCGAAGTAAGTAACATTGCCGAAGAAATGAAATTAAGCAGTATTAAAAAAGAACTTGAAAAAGATCTTAATAAAGCTGGCTTTAAAATTAAAATAAAAACAAAGATAAATGAAGAAAAATCTGAAAAAATTAGAGAGGAAATAGAAAAAACAAAAGTAATTCCAGTAGTCTCTCCGAAAGAAAGTCCACTTATCATGGGCGATGAAATAAAAGACGAAATAACACCAATAAGCTCCATTACTTTCGAAATAGATAATGTCACTATTAAAGCAAAAGCCTTTGGTATTGATACCTTTGAGTCATCTAAATCTTCTTTCAAAATAATAACTCTAAAGTTAACCGATAATACAGACAGTATGTACTGTAAAATCTTCTGTAGAGAAGATAAAGAATATCAAAAGTATCTAAAAACCTTAAAAAAAGATAGTTGGTACCTAATTAGAGGATATACCAAGGCCGATAGATACTCTAATAACGAAATAGTTTTAAATGCTAGAGATATAAATATAACTGCCGTTGATGAAGCCGAAAGAGAAGACACTGCCGAAGAAAAAAGAGTTGAACTTCATGCTCATACTAAAATGAGTCAAATGGATGGAGTAGCTGGTGAAGAAGAATTAGTAAAAACAGCAATGAAATTTGGACATAAAGCAATTGCCATAACTGATCATAATGGCTGCCAAGCGTTTCCTCATGTTTTCAACCTAGTTACTAGTTATAATAAAGGTAAAGAAGATAAAGACAAATTTAAAGCTCTATACGGTACAGAGCTAACCTTAATAGATGATTCTATAAACATTGTATTAAGACCAAGTAATGAAGAATTATTAAATCCAACATACGTCGTTTTCGATTTAGAAACGACTGGTTTTAATGCTGGCGGTTCTGACTCAATAATCGAAATAGGAGCTGTCAAAATATGTAATGGCGAAATAATTGATAGGTTTGATGAATTAATTAATCCTAAAAGACCGTTGCCAGTTAAAATTACCGAGCTTACAAATATAACGGATGATATGCTAAAAGACAAGCCAGATGAACAAACAGCAGTAAAAAAATTTAAAGAGTGGGTAGGAGACCATCCAATGGTTGCTCACAATGCTAAATTCGATGTATCATTTATTGTAATGGCTCACAAAAAATATAATTTAGGCGAGTTTACCAATACCGTCATTGATACCCTAGAACTTTCAAGAGCACTAGATACTGGATACGCTAGGCATAGTTTATCAGCCTTAGTTAAAAGATATGACGTTCCTTGGGATGAAAGTGCTCACCATAGGGGAGATTACGACGCCGAAGGAACAGCATTAGTCTTCCATAAAATGTTGAAAAAACTAGTTGCTAGAAATTTTAAAAGTATAAGTGACCTAGATAAACTAGTTTCAAAAGATGAAATTCATAAATATGGTAGAGCTTATCATGTGAATATAATCGCCAAAAATAAAACAGGGCTAAAAAACATGTTTAAGCTAATTTCCCTTGCAAACACAAAATACTTATATAAAACACCAAGAATATTAAGAAGTGAAATAGAAAGGCATAGAGAAGGATTACTTATAGGTAGTGGCTGCTATGAAAGTGAAATATTTATAGAAGCTAGAAGCAAATCCGATGAAGAGCTTGCTAATCTTATTAATTTTTATGATTATGTTGAAGTTCAGCCACCAGCTGTTTATGACCACCTAATTCAAATGAATGACTTTGGTAGTAAAGTAGAATTGATTGAACACATCAAAAAAATTATCAGAGTAACTAAAGAATCAGGAAAAATAATTGTCGCAACTGGAGACGTTCACCAAATAAATCCAGAAGACAAAATATATAGACAAATTATAGTTAATCAAAAAGTACCTGGAGGTGGACGACATCCACTTTCTAAAAAAGGGATAACAGATATTCCATCACAACACCTCCGCACAACAAATGAAATGCTAGAAGATTTTTCATTTTTAAGTGAAGAAGAGGCCAAAGAAATAGTTATAACTAATACCAATAAAATAGCTGATATGGTTGACATTATCGAAGTAATCATCGATACTGGTGGAATTCCATTTGCTCCTAAGATTGAAAACTGTACTGAAACAACCTTAGACTTAGTATATACTAAAGCCGAAGAAATATATGGAAACCCTTTGCCATACAACATTGAAGAAAGACTTGCATCAGAGTTATATGGTGATGAACCATTTAATGCGATAAAAAATGCCATATCAAAAGAAGGAATAACTGAAGAAGAATATAATGAAAAAATATACTCTAAGCTTCACGAAGTAATGGTAGGTGGCCTAGACAAAGTTAAAGAAATTATCAAAAAATCCATTTTGAAAGAAAACGAAAATATTGAAAACATTGATAAAGCGATTGAAGACAAACTAACCGGTATAATTGGCGCCCACTTTGATGTAATCTATCTAATTTCCCAAAAACTAGTAAAAAAATCAAATGATGACGGTTACTTAGTTGGAAGTAGAGGATCAGTAGGTTCATCATTAGTCGCTACCATGATGGGTATTACTGAAGTAAATGCCTTGCCACCACACTACGTTTGTCCAAACTGTAAACATTCAATATTTGAAATAGATGGCAGAAGCTTAGGAAGCGACTACGGTAGTGGCTATGACCTACCAGATTTAAACTGCCCAAAATGTAAAACTAAAATGAATAAAGAAGGACAGGACATGCCATTTGCCACATTCTTAGGCTTTCATGCTGATAAAGTACCAGATATTGACTTAAACTTTTCGGATTTAAACCAAGCAGCTGCCCACGAATACACCAAAGTACTATTCGGAGAAGACAATGTCTATAGAGCGGGGACTATTGGAACCGTTGCTGAAAAAACAGCCTATGGTTATGTTAAAGGATACTGTGAAGATAAAGGAATATATATGCGCTCTGCTGAAGTTGAAAGGCTAGCCGCAGGTTGTACAGGAGTAAAAAGAACCACTGGTCAACACCCAGGAGGAATAGTTGTAATACCTGGATATATGGACGTCTTTGACTTTACACCATTTCAATATCCAGCAGATGACGTAAATTCCGCATGGCGTACAACTCACTTTGATTACCACGCCATCGACCAAGACGTTTTAAAACTAGATATTTTAGGCCATTCAGGACCAACAAAATTAAGATTAGTACAAGATATAACTGGTGATGACATAACAAAAGTGCCATTAGACGATAAAGAGACAATGGGTATATTCTTATCACCAAAACCACTAGGCGTAACCAAAGACCAAATTATGAACGATACCGGAAGCTTAGGTATACCAGAATTTGGAACGCCATTTACTTTACAACTAGTAAAAGAAACGAAACCGAAAACATTTGCCGAATTAGTTAAAATATCAGGATTATCACACGGAACCGACGTTTGGAATGGAAACGCCAAAGACCTAATAGATAATGGTGTTGTACCATTTTCTGAAGTTATCGGATGTCGTGATGATATCATGGTTTATCTAATGTATCATGGCCTAAAACCAATTGATGCCTTTAAAATAATGGAGTTTGTCCGTAAAGGAAAAGCTAGTAAACAACCAGACATTTGGGCAGATTACGTTAAGATAATGCGTGACGCTGACATTGAAGAATGGTTCATTGATTCATGTGCCAAAATAAAATACATGTTCCCAAAAGCCCACGCCGTAGCTTATGTTATAAACGCATTTAGACTTGCCTATTATAAAGTTCACAAACCAGAAGTTTATTATGCAGCTCAGTTCTCAGTCGAATATGATGACTTTGATATTGAATGTATGATTAAAGGTTATGAAGCTGTTAAAGCAAGAATCATAGAAATAAACGAAAAAGGCTACGATGCAACCAATAAAGAAAGCTCAATTTTAGAATGCCTAAAAGTTGCCCTAGAAGCCTTAGCTAGAGGTTATACATTTAAACCAATTGATTTATATAAAAGCCATTATAGTGACTTCGTAATTGACGAAGATGGCAAATCATTAATTCCACCATTTAGAGCCATTGACGGTCTAGGAACCGTAGTTGCCAAAAACATTGTAGAAGAAAGAGAAAAAGGAGAGTATATCAGTATTGAAGACCTCCAAAAAAGAGCCAAACTTTCTTCAACTTTAATTGAAAAATTAAGATCAATGGGCATATTAGATGGAATGGAAGAGTCAAGTCAATTAAGTTTATTTTAATTAATGTGATAAATAAACTGAACCCCGTTTCTTGGACATAGGAAGCGAGGTTTTTATATTTAAAATTTTGATTAAATGTAAAAAAATGTCAAGAAATGTAATTTATGCTTGAAACAGTAATACCTAGGTCTTTATAATGAAATTAGGCATAAAACTTATGCAAAAATAATGATGAAAGAAGGTATATAATGAGAGAAGTGCCAACAGGAAATTTTGTTTTGATTGGTGGACAGATTAAATTTCAAACAATAGATATGCGTTATCAATCGTTACAACAGTATTTAGAAGAAAGACAACAACAAGCAGAAATAATCCTATCTGAAATGGAAAAAATTATTGAATTTGGAGATTTTAGGTTTGTAAGTCCTTTTGGTTTTAGACAAAAAGCAAGGCGTAATAAAAATCAAGAAATGAAAAATGAATTATTCTCACTTATGGAAAAAATGTCATCTGCAAAAGATAAAAATGAATTAACACACACACATAAAGAAATTATGGATATACTCGATAATTATAAAGACTTAGTTTTTATAGATGAAGGAGAAACTGCTTTAAGAAAACTAACACGTGTCTCACATGAAACTGATTTATATACTTTTGGCGGAATGTTAAAAGAAAAAATAAACGATGAACTAGCCAGTTATGGAGATTTTAGGGAAATTTTACGTGAGTATATTAATAAAGCATATAGCCATCTACAAGCTAAATTTATTGCTAAAGAAGAAAGTGAAAGACTATCAAAAAACGTTGAAAAAAAAGAACCACAAGGTCATACATACGATTCTAAAGAACAACAATTGTTAGAGAAGAAAAGGAGATTAGCAGAATTAAAAGGAAAAAAAGAACTTCTTATGGCAACATATTTTAAATTACATCAAACAGAACCAGTTGAAAATCCTATTTACAAAGAGCATCCTAATCCAGTTGATGGAGAAATATCTGGCTATGAAAATAGAAGCAGATTTAAAAACGGAACAGATCAGCAAAGACAAGAACTTGATGAAGAATTAAGAAAAATAGACGAAGAAATCAAAAGTTTAGAAAAAGAAATCAAAGAATTAACGTTTAAAGTTGAAGAGCAAAGAAGGCAAGCAATTGCAGAATTAGCAGAATTAAGTGAAGAAGAAAAAGAAAATGAACCCCAAAAAGACAACAGTGGTAGACGCAGATTTTAGGCTCTTTGTCAGATAGTATTGGTGGACGGTAAATTAAATAAATTGATGATAGGAGGATGATAAAAATCATCCTTTTATAATGTTTTTAAATAAGAAAATTATGGAAAAAAGAGTTTTCAATATTTTAATATTATCTTTAATATGTGGTAAATTTAATACATAATTATTTATAGACATGTAGTTCAGATTCTTTCAATGTTTTTTTCTCAATTACATTGTATCAAACTACATGTCTTTTTTATACTAAAAATAGCATTAGTGTTTTTACTAACCACACCATTTATAATACAATCGAAACATAAATTTCTGACTTTTTTAATAGACATATAATTGACACTGTAAAAGAAAAATTATATAATCAAATTATAATAGGGAAAGGAAACGTTGAAATGAAAAATAAAAGCGAGAAAAAACAAACAAAACAAAATACAGAAGAAAGGGAAACTAACAAAACTAAGGTTTTATTTTTTGCAATTTTAATTGGCATTATAAGCGTTGTACTTACAGTTACAACTAATGCTGCTGACATAGGAACACAAATAATCGAACTTAGAGGACACGCAAAGACAGTGGCACCATTCGAAGGTACCAAAGATTCATCCGCAGTACTAGCATCATCGACAAGTGGAATAAAGAAAGGCCAAAGCATACCGAAAGAATATACTAATTTCGCTTTAGGTTTTAATAGTAGTAGTATTCAAACTACCACAAATGGACTTATTACGGTACCACAAAATGTTAAAAACGGTTGGTTCATTGGAGGAGCAGATTATTTAGAAGATCCTGGCAATAATGCCTACCTTAGTTTATTGGAAAGTAGTTCAATAAACAATCTTAGTGTGACATATAAAGGCGTTGATGTTTACAATGGACAGCTCATAGATGTCAAAGCAACTGTTGTAGCCTATGAACCAGGCGTTGACGAAGTGTTCATAAATAATAGAAAACCAATGATAGCTATATATAAAGACCACATGGGCTTCACTGAATACGGACTTAAATATATCACAATAAAATACGAATTTTATAAATCTGGCACTAATGAAACAATTAGTGTAAAAGGTAATACAACACATTGGGATGTTGACGCGCAGCAAGGAGTCATACTTCCTGGCTATAAAGATTTATACATAACTAATAATAATATACTTAAAGCTGGCACCATAGATAATAAAATGTATATTTATGATACTACAGGAGAAGATACCAACAATAATGTACACGATACTAAGTATGCCATCACAGAAACATTCTCTGGAACAAACTTAACAATAACTTATACCGACTTTTGGGCAGTAGATGGCAAGAAAAATCCTGCTAGTGTAGTAGACTATTTTGGTTTATCATCAAATCCAGTTTCAAATCCAGAAACTCCTACTATAACGAAATCTGTAAGTAAAAATAAAGTAAGTGTAGGAGAAGAGTTTACATATTCGCTTTCACAAAAAGTGCCTGCTCAATTACCTGAACATTACTATAGCAGCTTTACTATTCAAGATACATTTGAAAATTGCATAAGCATAAATAAAGGCAATATAAAAATATATAATGAACAAAACGCGACTGTAACTGATAAATTTAATATAAGCTTATCAGGACAAGTATTAACGATTACTCCAAAAAATTTAACATCTTCAGATTTATATGGACATACATATAGAATAAGTATTCCAGCTTCTATAAAAGCAGGAGCAGACCTAACAAATTATAAAAATGGAAACACATACAAAATACCAAATAAAGCAACTACAATAACAAACAAAGGTAGTGTCATAAGTAATGAAGTTATAGTTGACGTAACAGTGCCTGTAAAAGTAAGATATAATATAGTAACAACGGATAATCCTCCAACGAATACTATTAATATAGGAAAAGACAAACCTGATGACGCGTCTACATCTGAATTTGCCACCTATACCGCAGAGGGAACATTAACATCATCATGGAAAAAGAAAAAATGTAGTTTTACAGGATGGGCTAAAGAAACTACATTAACAAACATATTTACAGAAGGGCAAATAACCCATGATATGCTAACAAAAGACTCTTCTGAAAATTTGGTATTTAATCTATATGGGGGATGGCAATGTGAGAATCTAGTACGTGAACCTAAAAAGGCTGTAAACGATGAAAAAAATATTGAAATAGAAGCAAATGAAAAGTTTAATTTTGCCATAACTCATGAAGTACCAAATATAGAAGATAGCTATTATTACTATGATAAATATGTATTCAAAGATAAAATAGAATCAGTTCTAAAAATCGGATCAGTAAGCGTACTAAATCGAAGTGGACAAGATGTAACAAATAAGTTCAAAATAGAAATCGATAATTCACTAGTAACTATTACCGCCAAAAATATACAATCAGCTGATTTCTATAATCAAAAATATACATTTATAATAGAAGCCAATAAAAAAGAAGACGCTGATTTAAGTGGATATTATAACGCAACAACTAAAGAATACATAATACCAAATAAAGCGACTATAGAGGTTAATGATGCTGAGCAAGATAAAACAGTCATGACAACTAATGAAGTTTACGTTAAAGTAAAGCAATATGATATTAAATATCATATAATAGGTGACACTCAACCAGATCCAAATTATACATCTAAGCTACCAGACGATAAGAGAGTATATTCAGGATATGCTTACACACAAGAAAACAAATTAACAACAACAGATCCAAATAAAGTATGTAAATTTAACGGATGGTATCTAGATGAAGCATTTACCACTAAATGGACTGATAATGATAGAGTAAATAGTAATCTAGACTTCTATGGTAGTTGGACATGCAATGAAGTGGTTAATGATATTAATAAAACAGTAGCTGATAAATACATAAGAGGGACTAAAGAATTTAATTACACAATATATCAAATCGTTCCTGACCTAGCTCCTGAGGCTTACTATCAAAGCTATACTATCACAGACGAACTAGAAGAAATATTAGAAATAAAAGACACTTCAAAAGTTAAAGTTTTTAGCGGAAAAACTGATGTAACAAGTAAATTTAATATAAAAATAGAAGAAAATAAAATAACAATTGCCGCCAAAAACACATCAGAGGCTGACTTCTACAACAAAGAATATGCCTTTGTATTAACTGTAAACAAGAAAAAAGATGGTGATTTATCAAAATATTTGAAAGATGGCAAATACTTAATTCCAAATAAAGCAAAGCTAACAGTAGTTAAGGCAAATGGTGAGCCAGAGGAAAAAGAAAGTGAAGAAGTTATTGTTGAACTAAAAAAAGCTAAAGTAACTTATGAAGTAGTAGGAACAGACAAACCAGATCCAAATCTAACAGATCCAATCCCACCAGTAGCCACTGTATTAACTGGTGAAAAATATACAGCAGAGCCAACTCTTACAACTAAAGACAAAACTAGAATATGTACATTTAATGGTTGGTACAATGAAGACACATTAGAAAGCAAATTCATCGATGGAACAGAAATAGAAGATGATATAACATTATATGGAAAATGGGATTGCAAAGATCCAGAAATAATAGTTAATGTACCAAAAACTTCCGCGTCTGCTCGTAAATTAATAATTGGTGGAACCACAGTATTAGCTCTTGCTGGTTTAGGATATTACTTCGTATTTAAAAAAGATAGCAAAGTTAAAAACACTAAATAATCAGTGTGAAATATTATAAAAATTTAATTACTATAAAATCGAAACAGCTCGAAAGAGTTGTTTTTATTTATAAAATTATTTATAATTAAAGTGGTGATAAAATGAAGAAGATAATCTTAGTCGATGGTAACAACTTACTTTTTAGAAGTTATTATGCAACCGCCTATAACGGTAATTTTATGAATAATAGTAAAGGATTTCCAACAAATGCCATTTTTGGATTCGTAAACATGATAAATAAAATAGTCAAAGAAGAAGAACCAGAATATATGATAGTCGCCTTTGATAAAGGAAAAACTTTTAGACACGAGGAATATGAAGGCTATAAAGATGGTAGAGTAGAAACACCAAGCGAACTTAAAATGCAGTTCCCAGTAGCTAAACAAATTTTAGGAGCCATGGGAATTAAGTATTATGAAATAGACAACTTTGAAGCCGATGACATAATAGGCACTTTTGCTAAGTACTGTGATGAAGAAGAAGACTATGTTGGTACTATTATTAGTAGTGATAAAGATCTACTACAGTTAATAAGCCCAGATGTCGATATAAAACTATTAAAACAAAAAGATTATATTAGATATAATGAAAAAACATTTAAACAACAGTGGGGTATAGACCCAATAAATATTATTGACTTAAAAGCTCTAATGGGAGATCCTTCAGATAATATTCCGGGTGTCAAAGGCGTAGGTGAAAAAACAGCCTTAAAACTACTTCAAGAATATAAAACATTAGATGGCATATATGAAAATATAGAAAGTATAAAAGGAAAACTAAAAGAAAAATTACAGATAGATAAAGAAAATGCATATAAAAGCTATCACCTAGCTACTATCGTTAAAGACGTAAAAATGGATATTGATATAAATGACACAAAATACCTAGGTGAAAATAGAGAAAAGCTAAACAAAATATATGAAGATTTAGAATTTTATTCTTTTTTAAAAAAACAAAACAGCTTTAAGAAAAAAGAAACAGAAGCAAAAATAATAAATGACGTAAGTGAATTAAATATAGAAGGAGATATTGCCGTATACTTAGAAATTTTTGGCTCAAATTATCATAATGCCCAAATAATTGGTATGGGAATATATAACGATAATATTTCATACTATGTACCATTAGAAATACTAAAACAAAATCCAGAGTTTCTGATAAAAAATAATAAATATACCTATGATTTAAAGAAGATTATTGTAGCTTTAAAATATCAAAACATTGAAACCGAAAACACCATATTTGATACTATGATTGCGGGAGCCTTACTTGACTATAATATGAAAGATGATGTTGCTTATCTTGCAAATCAGCTAGATTATAAACTAGAATTTTACGAAAATATTTATGGAAAAAGTAATCATTTAACTATGCCAGATATTGACGTAATAGCAAAAGAAACGGTAAATAGAGCTAAATTTATATGGGAAACAAGAGAATTTTTCCAAAATAAAATAAAAGAAGAAAACCTAGAATTTCTATTCAATGATATTGAGTTCCCCTTAGCTGAAGTTTTAGCTGACATGGAATATACCGGGGTTAAAGTAGACAGTGAAATTTTAAAAGACCAAGGAGAAGATATCAAAATTAAACTAGAATTACTAACCAAAGATATATATAACTCTGCCGGAATGGAATTTAATATATCATCACCTAAACAATTAGCTGAAGTACTATTTGAAAGATTAAATTTACCCCATAAAAAAAACAATACATCTACAGCTATCGACGTTCTAAAAAAACTAGAAGGAAAACATCCAATAATAGGTCAAATCATAGAATATAGAAAGCTATCAAAAGTTTATAGTACATATATTGAAGGCTTACTTACATGCATTTATAATGGAAAAATTCATACTATCTATACCCAAAACTTAACTAGAACAGGAAGGCTTTCTTCGATTGAACCAAACCTTCAAAATATTCCAATTAGAGATGAAATAGGAAGAAATATAAGGAAAGCTTTTATTCCCCAGCACGATTATATATATGGAGCAGACTATTCCCAAATTGAACTTAGAATCTTAGCTCATATGGCTGACGTAAAATCCTTACAACAAGCCTTTAAAGAAGGAAAAGATATTCATTCTAAAACAGCTAGCGACATATTTAAAGTTCCAGAAAAGTTAGTTACAAGTGAGATGCGAAGAGTCGCTAAAGCTGTCAACTTTGGAATCATCTATGGAATAAGTGGATTTGGACTTGGAGAAAATATTGGTGTAAGTGCCAAAGAAGCAAACGAATTTATAAAAACATATTTAGAAACATATCCAGGCATTAATGAATATATGGAAAAAACAATTAAAGACGCCAAAGAAAAAGGTTATGTAAAAACAATGTTTGGAAGAAAAAGAAATATTCCAGAATTAAAAAACACTGTTTATACAATAAGACAAAGTGGTGAAAGAATTGCTTTAAATACACCAATCCAAGGAACAGCTGCCGACATTATCAAACTTGCGATGGTTAAAGTGTATAAAGCGTTAAAAGAAAATAATTTAAAAAGTAAAATGATCATTCAAGTTCACGATGAGCTGGTTTTTGACTTATACGAAGAAGAGCTAGAAAAATTAAATAAAATAGTTACTGACATTATGGACAACGTATATGAATTAAAAGTTCCATTAAACGTATCGGTAAACTATGGTAAAAACTGGTTTGAAGCCAAGTAGAAGGTGACACATGGATAAAGTAAATAGAGTAATAACTATAAGTTTTATTACTAATGTATTTCTAGCCATACTAAAAATAGTTTTTGGTTTTATAGGCACATCAGGCGCCTTAATAGCCGATGGTGTTCATTCGTTAAGTGACATGTTCACAGATGTATTTGCTGTATTCGGTAATACTATTTCTAGAAAACCAGCCGACAATGAACATCCATATGGCCATGGAAATGCTGAGTATATAACTTGTTTAGTTATTGGTATAATAGTAGCCACAATGGGTGTGAATGTTATTCACGAAGCAGTTGCCAAAGCTTCAAATATTCCAAATACCTTTACAGCTGTAATAAGTTTAGTTGCCATCATATCAAAATTAGTTTTATCAAAATACTTACTAAGAAAAGGAAAAGAATATGACAGTGACATTTTAACATCATCAGGCAAAGAAAGTTTCTCAGACGTCATAAGCTCTCTGGTAGTTTTAGTATCAGTATTATTATCCAAAGTATTTACCTATTCAGATAAAATAGCTATGATTATAGTTGGAATATTAATATTAAAAATCGCCTTTGAAATATTAAAGGAAAATATAAGTAACTTATTAGGAAAACAAGTCCTAGATAAAGATTATATAGATAATATAAAACAAACGATCAAAAGTCATAAGGACATAATTGATATAGATAAACTCATAATTATTAAATATGGAACACTAAAAAAAATAGACTGTGAAGTAGTTATGGACAAGAACATGACATTAGAAAATGTCCATAAAAGAATTGATCATATTGAAAAAGAAGTAAAGGAAAAAGATAAAACAGTAGCTAATATTATTATCCATGTAAACCCATATTAGATAAATAAAAGCTTTCAATTGACATAAAAAAAAACAAGTGTATAATATAAAATAAATTTTATAAAAAGGAGGAAATTATATGGACTTTTCGCAATTAGTAAATAAAGAAAACCGACTTCCAGCAGACTATGTTCCAGACATGGTAGAAATTCATGAACCAATGGGATCTAAAATTGATAAGACATATGTAAATAGGTTAAACAAAGTTGCATATGCTTACTTTAAATTGATGCAAGCTGCAGCAAAACAAGAAGGGTATGAAATATTTATCGATTCTTCATATAGATCATATGACTATCAAAAAAGAGTTTTCGATAGTTACGCAGAAGAGTTAGGAATCGATGAGGCCAAAAAAAGAGTAGCTCCTCCAGGAGGAAGCGAACACCAGACTGGTTTAGCTTTTGATGTGATTTCTAGAAGAGATGGAGTAATGATAGAAGAATCATCTGACGAAGATCCTGAATTAATATGGATGAGAGAAAACGCCTATAAATTTGGTTACATTTTAAGATACCCAAAGGGTAAAGAAGAAATAACTGGTTATAAATATGAGCGTTGGCATTTTAGATTTGTTGGCCCAGAAATAGCTTTAGAAATGAAAGAAAAAAACATAGATACTTTAGAAGAATATCATATGCAAAAACAACAAGATAAAAATAAAACTTATTAACTAGAAAGTCATAAAATAAACCCGAGATTATTTAATCTCGAGTTTTTCTTTACCGCCCATATAAGGCCTTAATACTTCAGGTATATTAACACTACCATCTTCATTTACATTATTTTCTAAGAAAGCAATTAAACCTCTAGGTGTAGCTAAAACCGTGTTATTTAAAGTTGTTACAAATTTATTGCCACTTTCTGTTTTCATCCTAATACCAAGTCTTCTAGCTTGCGCATCTCCAAGTATTGAACAAGAACCAACTTCAAAATATTTTTGCTGGCGAGGTGACCAAGCTTCAACGTCACAAGATTTAACCTTTAAATCAGCTAAATCACCACTACAACATTCTAAAGTTCTAACTGGAATATCTAAACTCCTAAAGAATTCCACAGTATAAGACCACATCTTATTATACCAGTCCATACCATCTTCAGGCTTGCACAAAACAACCATTTCTTGCTTTTCAAATTGATGAACCCTATATAACCCACGTTCTTCAATGCCATGAGATCCAACTTCTTTTCTAAAACAAGGAGAATAAGAAGTTAAAGTAATAGGTAGTTCATTTTCTTTTATAATTTGATCTTTAAATTTACCAATCATTGAATGTTCAGAAGTACCAATTAAATATAAATCTTCACCTTCAATTTTATACATCATCGCATCCATTTCTTCAAAACTCATAACACCATTTACAACATCGCCTCTAATCATAAAAGGTGGGATAGCGTAAGTAAAACCTTTATCAATCATAAAATCTCTTGCATAACTAAGCATAGCAGAGTGTAGTCTTGCAATATCACCGATTAAATAGTAAAAACCATTACCACTAGTTCTACCAGCACTTTCCTTATCCAGCCCATTTAGCTTTGCACATATATCGGCATGATGAGGAATTTCAAATGAAGGAACCACTGGCTCACCAAATTTTTCTATTTCAACATTTTTAGTATCATCTTCACCAATAGGAACAGATTCATCGATTATATTTGGAATAAGCATCATATTTTCCTTTATTTTTAGGCTTAGCTCTTCATAAGTTTTCTCACATTCTAAAATTTCATTGCCATATTTTCCTACCTCAGCCTTAATTTTTTCTGCTTCATCTTTTTTTCCTTCACGCATAAGTGAACCAATTAAAGCGCTTTTTTCATTCTTTAATGCCCTTAATTTATCACCATTAAGTTGAGCTTCTCTACATTTTTTATCAAGTTCAAATACCTCATCTACTAAAGGTAATTTCTTATCTTGAAATTTTTTTCTAATATTTTCCTTAACTAACTCTCTATTTTCTCTAATTAATTTGATATCTATCATCTTGATTTTCCTCCCTTACTTTCATTGACCTGTCCAATTTCACCCTCTAATACTTTAATTTTAAATAATAAATCAAACATTTTTTCACTAAGTATGTCGATTCTTTCTTTTGAAGCTCCACTCGCCATTGCTCTGGAGACCATTTTTTTTAATTGCTTGTATTCTTCTTTGTATTTTTCTAAATCTTCTTTCATATCACTATCCATAATCATTCTCCCATTTCTATTTTTTTAACAAAACTTGGCTTTATATCAAGCTCATTTTCAATTTCACGAATTCTGTCTTCAATCTCTTCGTTCGAAAGATCCAAAACCTCTTTTTTATTAGTATACAGTTTTATAATCTCTTTATACTTTTCAGCCCTCGAACTAAGATCATCATATTCTTCTTGAAGTTGGTCAATCATCGGCAAAATATGACCATATCCAGATGTTAACCCTGGCCAAACAAAAGGTGTACTGTTTCGCTTATAATCAAGTAAAGTCAAATAACCTTCAATATTTTTCCTTTTAATTATCATAAGCCCAGACAAAGTATCATATAAATGAGCATACATAAATATTTCCTGCTCACAAATTGAAATCTGCATTCTATTGCTTTCTCTATCTTTAAGAAGTTTTTCCTTTTCTTCCAAAAGAAGAGTAATTTTATCTTCAATTTCTTCCATAAACATCTCCTTAAATAAAAAGACTATGCGTAAGGAGTCACTAAAGACGGTACCATCCTAACATAGTCTTAATTAGCATAACGGCAAATAGCCGGAGGTGATTAGCCTCACTCCAAAGTAGATTCATATAAGTTTATTATTAGTTTCCACCAGCCACTAACTCTCTTTTAAATAAAACATTATATTACTAATCTTTATCATCGAATTTAATATGGTAATCCCATAAACATATTCTAACACATTACAAATTATTTTACAATTTACTTTTTAAAAAATTTTCAAATACCTTTAATCCATATTCTTTATTATAATAATTTGGAAATTCATTTAAATGAGCAAGAGCTATTTTTGAAGTAACTATTAAATCATCATTAGTAACATTAGTTTTAGGATTTATAAGTCCGTGTTCAGACTCTATATTTATCCCTTCTAAAAAATCATCAGGTGAAAACTTATCAAAGGTAAAACCTAATATTTTAGAAGCTAAATAAACATCATTTAAATTATACACACCATCACCAATATATCATATGAAAAACTTAAAAATATGCTATAATAACAAAGAAGGTGATATTATGCCAGAACTACCCGAAGTTGAAACTGTAAGAAGAGCACTCAAAAAAGAAGTATTAAATAAAAAAATCCTTTCAGCATCTATTTACTGGTCAAATATAATTGCGTACCCAGAAGTAAAAGAATTTGAAAAAAAAATAAAAAATCAAGTAATATTAGATATAAATAGATATGGGAAATGGCTAATGTTTGAATTAAATGACTACTATTTACTAAGTCATTTAAGAATGGAAGGGAAATACTTTATAAAAAATAAAAAAGATCCAAAAGAAAAACACCAGCACGTTATCTTCCATTTTGATGATGACGTAGATTTAAGATATAATGATACTAGAAAATTCGGGAAAATGTATTTAATAAAAAAAGAAGAAGTTTATAACGTAAAACCGTTAAAAGATTTAGGCTTAGAACCATGGGATATAAAGCTAACGCCAAAATATTTAAAAGAAAAGTTTCATCATAAGCCTATAAAAACAGAACTATTAGACCAAAGTATAATAGTTGGAATAGGAAACATATACGCTGATGAAATACTATTTAAAAGTAAAATAAACCCACTAAAACAAGCAGCTACTTTAACTAAAAAAGATTGTCAAAATATAATTGATAATACTAGAGACATCTTATCTAAAGCTATCGAAAATGGAGGGACTACTATAAAAAGTTATACATCAAGTGAAGGTGTTCATGGAAGATTTCAATCAGAATTACTTGTTCATACCAAAAAGCAGTGCCCAATATGTAAAAATAGCATTTCTAAAATAACAGTAGGTGGTAGAGGAACATATTACTGCAAAAAATGTCAAAAATAAAAAGTAATATGTAAACAAAAGACAAAAATATTGATAAATATAATGAATTGTGTTATAAAAAAAGCAGGAGGTTAATATGGAAAAAGATACAAAAAAATTAGAATATGCCTATGAGCAAGTGGCTTACGAGATAAAAAAGGGACCAGCAACAATTATGGGCACATTTGGTCTAGCTGTAATGTGTGGAGTGGCTTCTATAGTTGCGGCTTTAGGAATACCAAATGATCCTGATATGATCCCGCTAACTATTGCAGCCGTAATAGCAACTGCCGGCTCAGCATCTTTGACTGCACGATTGGATAAAGATTATGGAAATAACTTAGCTAATCTGCAAGCCATAAAAAAAGAGCTGGAAGAAAATAGAAAAGAGATAGAACAAAATAGAGAAGGGAAACTAGGAAGATGAATATAAAAATAAACGATACATTAAGATTAAGTGATGGAAAAACTTATACTGTTTGTAGCAATATCATTTATGAAGAAGAAATGTATATTTACTTAGTTGACTTAGAAGACTATAAAAATCAAAAATTATTAAAATTAAACAAAGAAACAGATAAATTAGTAAATGTAACAGACACTAATTTAATTGAAAAAATAGCACCACTATTACTGAAAAAAGGCATTAAAAACGTTAAAGAAAACTTTATAAATCAAGAATAAAAAAGATGATTAGTGGATAGGCGTGTGCTCATATTCACTTAAATCATCATCTTTTTTTATTAGATTATATATATTACTTACTCTAGCTTCGATATCAAGTAAATCAATGTTTTTTTCAAAATTAGTAATTATAGGAATATCACATTCCTTTTTTATTTTATTTAAATATTTTTGACCATTTTCATTAAAACCCAAAACTCTAATATACTTAGTTTTAATATTTCCAGCTTCTTCTTTAGTAAAACCAGTTAAAATATGTATAAGCATCCTTTTAATTCTATTATAAGTATATCGTTTTGTTTTAACTTTACTAATAAGCTCATCCAAATTACTAACCTCATTTATAACTTTTTTAAGCCTGTTTTCTATTCCTTCATCTACTGTTTGATACCTAGATATATCTTCAGAAATTATTTTATACTTAATTAAATCAAAATAATCATCTAAAAATTTAACCTTTTCTAAATATTTATAACAAACACTAGGAACATACTTGCCAATATCAATCCCATTTTTTAAAGCTTCCCTAATACTAGTCGCACTAGTAATTTCACAATCTAAATCTTTACTTAAATAATCATTAGTTCTTTTAATAGTAACAGCTTCAATATCATTATCAATAAGTTCTTTTACATAACTAAAACCTAATAAATCATTAGGCGCTTCTATGGTATCACCACCAAGATCTCTTAAAGCTTTAGATAGACTAGTAGGATAGTTTAAACCATCATCTAAATACTTTCTAACCAGTTTGTTATAATCTGAAGTTTTTTGAATTAAAACAAGCTTTTCTAATTTGTTAACATCATTGCTTTCACTGCCAAATATAATTGCTTCTACCTTCAAGGCTTTTAAAATATCTATAGCTCCTTTAGCAAAAATATCTGCTGATTGGCTTGCAAAAACAAATGGCAATTCTATAACTAAATCGACATAATTTAAAGCAATCTCTGTTTTTTTCCATTTATTAATTAAACTAACATCGCCCCTTTGCGTAAAATTACCACTTAAAACTAAAACGACTATATGATCAGGGTAAAGTTTTCTAACCTCATTTATATGATGAATATGTCCATTATGAAAAGGATTATATTCACATATTATACCGACACTTTTCATTAAATCACCTCGGATTACACTTATATTTTAACACGCAAAAATAAATAATACAATTACAGTATTACGTTATTTAAAACAAATGGAAGTCTTTGTAGAATATTACTTTTAATCATTGACAGTAAATGAGACCTAAAGTATAATTTAAAATAGGTGATATGATGAAAAAAAGTGGTTTTACACTCATAGAATTGCTCGCTGTAATTATTATATTAAGTATAATAGCAACTATAGCAGTACCTTCAGTTATTAATGTAGTAAATACATCTAGGCAAAAAGCTTGTGAACGTCAAAAAGATATGATAATAGATGCCGCCAAAAGGTGGGGGTCAAGTAATATAAACAATTTAAAGGAAAGTAAACAAATATGCATCAACCAATTACAAAAAGAAGGATACTTAAGTAGCGGAGAAATTTTAAATCCTAAGACCAAAAAAACTATGGATGGATGTATCAATATAACATACGATGAAACTTATCATCAATATGAGTATACTTATAAAATAGAACCATGCAGATAATAAAAATTAAAGAAAATGCGTAAATTCGCCATTTTCTTATTTTTTTCGACAAAGTTCGACATGAAACATTGCTTATAATAAAATAGGTGATAAAAATGAAAATATTTGATTATATTTTATTAGATGTAACTATAATTGTTATGCCTCTAATGATATATCTATTATATACAGCTTATAACAAAACACTCAGCAAAGAAGAAAACAATCTGATATTTATATTAACCATTTTTTCTCAAATCTATTTTACTATAAAATATGGACACTCTCTATATAAAAAAATGCCACTTTTCATAATAGATATTCCTTTATTAATTTCATATACAAAAAAATCAAAACCACTTATATTTACATCATCAGCATTAATACTCTTATATTATTATCAGTACTATAGTAATTATTTAATATTTACTATAATAGCCGAGTACATAATATACTACTTAATTTCACTAAAAATAAATAAACCTAATACTTACATTACAATTTTTTGTATATTAAAAACAGTTTTTACAATTATATTAAACCAAAAGCTAAATTTTGAAATTATAAACAGTAGTGCCTTACTTTATATTATCTCCATTTTTGTTATATACCTGCTAGAAAAAACCGAAGATATGCTTAAACTACATAAAAGTATCAAAGAAATTGAAAACGATAAACAAATTAAAACATCACTTTTCAAAATAACCCATGAAATAAAAAACCCAATTGCCGTTTGTAAAGGTTATTTAGATATGTATAATGAAAATAAAATAGATGATTTTAAAAAACACGTTCCAATTTTAAAAGAAGAAATCGATAGAACACTAATACTTTTAGAAGATTTCTTAGCTATGAATAAACAAAAAATAAATAAAGATATTTTAGATATAAATCTATTACTAGAAGAAGTAATAAATAATATGAATATGCTATTTATAAAAAACGGTATTAAGTTAGAATCTGAAATATCTGAAGATGAAATATATATTAACGGTGACTATAATAGATTAACTCAAGTATTTATAAACATTTTAAAAAACAGTATTGAAGCTTCAGAAAAAAATAATAATGCCAAAATAAAAATTTGGACCCAAATAGATAAAGAAAACATCAACATTTATGTTAAAGATAATGGAGTAGGAATACCTAAAGAAATTTTAAATAAAATAAAAGAACCATTCTACACCACAAAAGTAAAAGGAACCGGTCTAGGAGTATCACTTTCTAGTGAAATAATTAATGCCCATAAAGGAAAGTTAAAATATGAATCAAAAGAAGGAAAATACACAACAGTAACTGTAACATTGCCACTAGAAAAAGCCATCTAGTGGCTTATTTCTGGATAATAATCTTTATTAAAATTGTGCCCATTAGGATCCAACTTTAATAAAGTATCAGTATCTACTAAGAAAAACTTATACAACAAAATATTTTCTCCAGTATTAGTAACAGGATCATCCCAAGTTAAATCTAAATGTAACCATTTATCATCTATATTTACCAAATTCCAAATATGATTTTTATTAGACACTTTATAATTTGGAATTCCTAATTTATCTAAATATATTTTCATCGCATCACTATATCCACTACATAAAGCTATACCATCAATTAAAGGACCATTTGCTTTATGTGAATTAGAATTAGAAGTATCATTACCACTTTCAATGGCATCAGCCCTAGATTTATCATAAACACTATTATTTATTAAATAATCATGAAAAGCATTAATTTTTTCAGTTACATTCATACCATCACTAATATTAGAATTTATAAATTCATCTATTTTACCTTCTATAAGTTCAATTTCTTCTTTAGAATATAATTTATCGATGCTCATCGTAATTTTTCCATAAGAATTAAATTTAAAATAAACCTTTTCGTAACTATTATAAGGCGATACCATATTGTTTATAGTAGAAAGTAATGTTTGATTATGCGAAATATCCTCGAAGTCATTCATACAATTGTCATAAGTTCCGTCACAGTAAAAAGAAAATTCATCCACGCCATTTTCTAAAATAGTGTATATCGCATCAAGCATCCCTTGATAACTTTTAATATGAAATTCATCAGTTTTCTTTACAAATTGAAAACTAAATTGATCAGTATAATTATTCGCTAAAGGTAAGGCAAGTTTTTCGTGCTGCATAGCTTTTTGAACTATTACCTTTACAATATCAGCCCTATAAGTATATACAAATATTAAAAATATACACAAAACTATAGTACTAAGAATTTCTTTTTTCTTCATATAGCATTCCCCTTTAATAAAAAAAGTAAATTACTCCATTGCATTTACTTTCTTAGTTAATCTTGATTTTTTTCTTGAAGATGTATTTTTATTTAATACATTAGCGCCTGTAGCCTTATCAATTCTCTTAATGGCAATTTTTAAATTAGCTTCAGCTTCTTTTTTATCTTTTTTAGCAATAGCTCTTAAAGTATTTTTAACAGCTGTCTTTGTACTTGCTAAATAGTTATTATTACGTACTTCTTTTTTTTCGTTAACTAAAATTCTTTTTTTCGCGTTTTTTAAGTTGGCCATAATTTCACCTCCAAAGTCCATTCGTATATACATTTTAGCAAATTTCCAATAAAAATGCAATAAAAAGTTGATTTTTTGTTAAAAATAAAAAGAGAGGTGATAAATTTGAGCCATGAAATAGATTTAAAAAATAGCGCAGTGAGGACTGATCTGGCAATTGAACTAACCACAAACCATACACAAATAGAAGATAACGGTATTAAAATTACTAATATTAAACTAGATGAAAACGAAGCAGAAAAAATAGGAAAAAAGAAAGGAAATTATATCACCATTGAATTTGCTGATATTACAGATTATGAAAATAAAGACAAAGTTAAAACCGTTTTTATGAAAGAACTAAAAAAAATGCTAGAAAGCTTAAGAATAAAAGATACTGATTTATGCTTAATTATCGGTCTTGGCAATGAAAAATCAACCCCAGATTCTCTTGGACCACTAGTTATTTCTAAAACATTAGTTACTAATCATCTATATTTATATGGAAATTTAGAAGAAGGCTTTAGAAGAGTCTGCGCCATCGCTCCTGGAGTTATGGGAGAAACCGGAATAGAAACAAGCGACCTAATAAAAGAAGTTACAAACACTATAAAGCCAAATTTTATTATAGTAGTAGACGCCTTAGCTAGCTCCTCAGTTGAAAGAGTAAACAAAACCATTCAAATTTCTGATAGTGGCATAAGCCCCGGTAGTGGAATAGGCAACAAAAGAAAAGAAATCAGCAAAGATATATTAGGCATTCCCGTAATTGCAATTGGTGTTCCAACCGTAGTTGACGCCGCCTCAATTGTAAATGACACCATTAATTATATGTATTCACACTTTGCTTATCAAAAAGACAACTACAATAGGCCAAAAAACAAATTAACCTTTAATGTAAACTATTTAAAATACAGTAATAAAGCAAAAATAAAGCTAGAAGACAAAGAAAAACTTTTAGGAATTATCGGATCCTTAAATGAAGATGAAACAAAATCACTTATATATGAAGTTTTAACCCCAATCGGCTATAATCTAATGGTAACACCTAAAGAAGAAGACTTTATCATAGATAAACTTTCAGAGCTAATTAGTGAAGGAATAAACAACGCTTTACATAAAAACATTTAGTTATAAAAGGAAAAATAATTTTCCTTTTTTTCTACATTTTATTTAAAAAGAAAAACATATAATGTGGAAAAGGTGATAAATATGCAAAAAGCAAGACTCAAGAAGAAAAGAAGATTTAAATATAGATTAATAGGGTACGCCTTTATTATTTTTTTAGGCTATGAGCTTTCATTTAACATAATAATGAATTTAAAATTAGTAAGTAATAATGAATCATTTGTGAAAGCTTTACTTATCGATTCTAATTATCACATGCTATATGAAAAAAAAGCTAGTAATTTATTTACTAAAGCCTTTTCTAAAATATTAAACGTCAACGAACCAGAAACCATGTTAGAAAATATATTTCATCTAAAAGAAAGTAAAATAAAAAACACTAAAGAAATGGCTTATGTCAGTAATCCAAATGCCGAAGTAAAAGAAATAGATAAAGAACCAGAAGTTTACCTTTATAATACCCATCAAGGTGAAACATATGAAGGAAAAGCGCTAGAAGGTTATAACATAACCCCAGGCGTTATGATGGCATCTTACATTTTTCAAAATAAACTAGCCGATTACAATGTCAAAGCCTTAGTCATGGAAGATAACATAACAGACTATTTAAATTTAAATAATATGAAATACAGTAAAAGCTATAATGCCAGCCGAAAATTCTTAAAAGAGGCACTAGAAAATAACCAAGATTTAAAACTAATTATCGACATTCATAGAGATTCGGTGCCTAAAGACAAATCAACAACCATCATAAACGGTAAGCCATGCGCTAAAATATTATTCGTAATTGGTGAAGAATATGAAACCTATGAAGAAAATTTAAAAATGACAAATATTATTAATGATAAAATTAAAGAAAAATACCCAGATTTAACTAGAGGCATTATCACCAAAGGAGGTAAAGGAAGCAACGGTATTTATAACCAAGATTTAAGTCCTAAAATTACCCTAATGGAAATTGGATCCCATCAAAATAAAATTGATGAAGTATTAAATACTATAGACTTAATCGCCCCAATAATAGGAGAATACATAAATGAAACATGAAAAACAAAATAAAATATTTAAATATTTATTGCTGACAAGTTTTATAACCTTTTTTGCTCTATACACATCACAAAGTACAGGTTATTTCGAATATAAAAATAGTCAAAAAGTAGCTCTTACCAATGAACAAATAAGACAGTTTGAAGAAGATGTCAATAGTGGTAAAAACGTCGACGTCACCAAATATATTCAAATCAATAATAAAAACTATCAAAACAAAATATCGAAAGCTGGCCTGTCACTTTCAGGCACGTTAGAAAAAGGAGTCCGAAAAATCATAAATGAAAGTTTCAAAGTTTTATCAAAATTAGTGGGCGAATAATATAAAATGTGGTATTATATTTTTAGGTGATTTTATGAAACTAATAATTGGAAGCCACGTGTCATTTACTAAAGAGGAAGGCTTGCTTGGAAGCGTCAAGGAATCATTAAGCTACGATGAAAATACATTTATGTTTTATACAGGAGCCCCTCAAAATACCTTTCGAGCGCCAATAAATCAGGAAAAAACTAAAGAAGCTAAAGAACTAATGGAAAAAGAACAAATAGATATAAAAAACATTATTATTCATGCCCCATACATTATCAATTTAGCTAACGATAAAGACGAAGACAAATTTAATTTTGCAGTAAATTTTTTGAAACAAGAAATAAAAAGAGCTGAAAGCCTCGGCATAGATAAGATTGTCCTTCACCCAGGAAGCCACGTTGGAGTCGGAGAAGAAAAAGGGTTAGAAAACATCTCCAAAGGCCTAGACCTAGTTTTAGACAAAAAAGAAGGTCCAATCATTTGCTTAGAGACTATGGCCGGTAAAGGGACGGAACTTGGAAAGACATTTGAGGAACTAAATACCATAATCAAAAACGTTAAAAACAATCAAAGACTAATGGTGTGTCTAGATACATGCCACTTAAATGACGCCGGCTATGACGTTACCAAATTCGATGAACTATTAGATGAATTTGAAAAAATAATAGGCATAGAAAAAATCGGATGCATTCATATAAATGATAGTAAAAATGAAAAAGGTGCTCATAAAGATCGCCATGAAAACATTGGAATTG
This sequence comes from uncultured Bacillota bacterium, assembly GCA_946625165.1. GTDB lineage: Bacteria > Bacillota_I > Bacilli_A > RF39 > UBA660 > Coprosoma. The sequence goes on along the minus strand of CAMOSR010000002.1, from coordinate 20,683 downwards.
GAACCATTGGCTTTGAAAACTTAATAAATATAATCTATAACGAAAGACTAAAAAAAGTTCCTAAAATACTAGAAACTCCGTATATAAGTATAGACGGTGGAAAAGATCGCACTTATCCACCATATAAATTTGAAATCGAAATGATTAGAAACAAAAAATTTAATGAAAAATTTTTAGAAAGTATAAGAAATTATTATAAATAATCTTTATATTTTTCTTTATACATATAAAATAAATCACTTATGATCTTGCTTTTAGTTTTACCAAGCTTATCTTCTATTTTGTTAATAATTGGTAAAGGACTTCCATATAAAAGATCCTCCCAATTATTTTTTAAATAGAAGTGTAGTACTTCAGCGTCCCTCTCGTCTAAAGGAACATCATTTTCTAAACCAAAATTTAATATATCTTGAGTGGAAATTTTGTTTATATATTCCTTAATGATAAAACGCATAATTCCTCCTTATACAAAATTATATGAATAAAAGAAAGTAAGGTGATAAAAGTATGATAAATATTTTCAAACGAAAAAAAAGTATATATACGCCCAAAAAACGTAAGAAACCATATAAGAAAAAGAAAAAGTCATCATTAAGACTAAGTAAAAAAAGAACAACATATAATTACAGTATATATAAACAGAATAAAGACATCAAAGTAGAAATAGAAAAACGTTATAATATTCTTACTTTTATCGTCATTCTATTTTTATTAATACTATTGATAACATTATTTTTTATTCAAGTGATTGAAAATGATAAGTATAAAAAACAGTTAAAAACACTTACTAAAAAAATAATTTACGGCGAATCAGCGCCAAGAGGAAGAATATATGATAGAAATGGAAAACTAATTGTCGACAATACTCCATTAAAAGTAATCTATTATAAGAAACCAACTAAAGTTACTACCAAAGATGAAATCAAAACAGCATATAAATTAGCTGATATGATTGACTTAGAAATCAAAATAAATGACTATGATTTCAAAAATTTTTGGATAAAAAACAATAAAGAAAAAGCCAACGAAAAAATTACTAAAGAAGAGTGGAAAAAATTAGAAGAAAGAAAACTTACAAATGATGATATATACAAACTAAAAATTGAAAGAGTAACTGACGAAGACCTTAAAGCATACAATGAAAAAGACAAAAAAGCCGCATACATATATACCCTTATGAATACAGGCTATTCATACGCCGAAAAAGTAATCAAAAGTAAAGATGTAAGTGATGAAGAATATGCTTTGGTATCGGAAAATTTAAGTGATTTAAAAGGAATCAACACAAAATTAGCCTGGGAAAGATCATATCCTTATGGTGATACTTTCAAAAGCTTACTTGGAACCGTTTCAAGTAGTAAAAGTGGAATACCATTAGAATTAAAAGACTATTATTTAGAAAAAGGCTATAGTCTAGACGATAGGGTAGGAACAAGTTATTTAGAGTATCAATATGAAGACATTTTAAAAGGAAAGAAAAACAAATACGAAGTTGAAAATGATGGTTCATATAGATTGATTGAAGAAGGTAAAAGAGGAAATGACATAACTATATCAATAGATATAGAACTACAAAGAGAAGTTGAACAAATACTTGCAGAAGAAGTTTTAAGTGCTAAAAGTGAGCCCAACACTGAACACTATAATAGATCATTTGTTATAATCACAAACCCTAAGACTGGAGAAATACTAGCAATGACTGGCAAACAAGTCAAAGAAGAAAACGGAAAGCTCCAAGTCATTGATTATACACCAGGAGTTTTAACATCACCGGTAGTTGCTGGCTCAGTTGTTAAAGGCGCTTCGCAAACAGTAGGATATAATACTGGTGCTTTAAAAATAGGTGAAGTAAGATATGACAACTGCGTTAAAATAGCTGCTACTCCAGAAAAATGTTCATGGAAAAGTCTAGGAAGATTAAATGACATTACAGCTATTGCTTATTCGTCAAACACTTACCAGTACTACACCGCTATAAAAGTTGGTAAAGGAAATTATAAATATAATAAACCGCTTGTCATAGATAAAGAAGCCTTTAACACATATAGAAACACCTTTAAACAGTTTGGACTAGGCATAAAAACCGAAATAGACCTTCCAAAAGAAAGCACAGGCTATAAAGGAACTGATACGGCCCCAGGCCATTTACTAGATTTCTCAATTGGACAGTATGATAACTATACACCACTTGAATTATCACAATACATAGGAACAATTGCGACAAGTGGTAAAAGAATGAAACTTCACTTATTTAAAAATTTATATGGTGAAACTTCAGACACTAATGAAAAAGAATTAAATACCGTAGACACAAAACCAGAATATATGGAGCGCATTAGAGAAAGCTTTAAAGCCGTCATAGATTATGGAACAGGAAAAGGATATATCGATCCAGTATTTAGGGCGGCTGGTAAAACCGGAACTAGTCAAAGCTTTGTTGATACAAATAATGATGGAGTAGTTGATACCGAAACTATCAGTACAACATTTGTTGCCTATGCTCCTTACGATGATCCAAGAGTAACATTTACTATAATTTCGCCAGACATATCACATAATAACGGAAGAATAAGTCATCAATCAGCTATAAATAAGAGATTAGCCGATAGAGTTTCCAAAAAATACTTTGAAATTTCCAAGTAATTTGGTATAATATATCTAGAAATGTGAAAAGGAGGGATAATCATGGCTAAAAAAGGAGAAGCTAGAGAGAATATTACTTTAGTTTGTAGTGTGTGTAAAAATGAAAATTATAGAGTAGAAAAAAATAAAAGAAACACACCAGATCGTTTAAAATTAAACAAATATTGCCCTACATGTCAAAAACATACAGAGCACAATGAAAAAAAATAATTCATGGAGGTAAAGTATGATAAACATTAATGATATCAAAAATGGAATGACTATCATTATTGATGGTAATATCTATTTAATTTTAGAATTTTTGCACGTTAAGCCTGGTAAGGGCCCTGCTTTTGTTAGAATTAAATTAAAAAACTTACGTACAGGTTCAACTATTGAACAGACATTTAATACCAACATTAAATTTGAAAAAGCTATTGTTGAAAAGAAACCAATGCAATATTTATACGGTAGTGGTGACACATATAACTTTATGAATATGGAAACTTATGAACAAATAGATTTAACTAAAGATCAACTTGGCGATGACGCAAAATTCTTAAAAGAAGGGTTAGACTTAGACGTTACTTTCTATAAAGGTGAAGTTTTAGGTATTACTTTACCAGAAAAAATTGAGTATGGAATTTCCCATACTGAGCCAGCTGTTAAAGGAAATACTGCAACTAATGCAACCAAAGAAGCAACTCTAGAAAATGGTCTAACAATTAAAGTTCCATTATTTATAAATGAAAATGATAAAATAATTGTTTCAACTAAAGATGGAAAATATGATTCAAGAGCTTAATAAAAAGAGTAAAAAGGAGGAATAATATGCTAGAGAAAGAAAGATTTTTAGCAATCAAAAAATTGGCTAGAAACATTAGAGAAGATAACAAAGAATTATTTAAAAAATTAGAAAAAAAATCAAATGATGCAGCAATAAAAGAAAAAGACAAATTCATCGAATCTATAGTTAGTAATATGTCTATTGCATTCAGTGAAGGCGAACAAGGTAGAGAAGAAAAACAAATCTTTAGAGCTAATATTTTAATTCCTGATGATGAAGAATTTTATGATAGCTATTCTAAAGATAAAAATATTCGTAGCTTAATGAAAAAATATGCTGTTAATATCGAGGATGTAATGAGTAAAATAACTGAATTAAATATTTATGGAAAATATATTGAAGATCAAGAAGATGAATCAGATTTTGTTGACGAAATGGTTAAAATTTCGCCAAAAGAAGCTGAAAATTTATTAGATGAAATAGACAATCTATCAAATACCTTAACTAATTTAGATTTAACTAATAAAGAAGAAACTAGTGAAGAAAAACCAAAGAAACAGTCTAAATTCATAAACACAGAAGCCATTGAAACGGAAGAAGATAAAACCGTAAAAGAAGAAATCGTTGCTGATGATGATTTTCTTGATGAATCATTTGAAAATATAAATACAGCTATTTCTGGTTTTGTAACTGATTATAATAATTTGAAAGAAGAAATAAAATCAAAAGATAAAGAAGTTATAGCTTTACAAGACCAAATTAAAAAAATAACTGCCGCAAATGATAAGTTAGGCTCAGAGATTGATCAATTAATATCAGTTAATGACAAATTAAAAGAAAACAACGAAGAATTAAAAACTGAAAATGAAAAAATGGATAAACGCATGAAAATTTTAGAAGATAAACTATATAAGAGTGCAACACTTCTTAAAAAACTTTATAATGGTATAAAAGGATAAAAACAGCTAATTAGCTGTTTTTTCTACATCATTTGATAATTTGATGTATTGTAGTTACTAGAATATGTTCCATTATTTACTAAGTTTTCAAGTCTACTAACCCTTTGTTCTAAAGAACTAACTTGGCTTGTTAAATTAGATAAATCAGATGAGCCGTAATTGTTTTGCAAAGTAGTTGTAGAACCACCAGGAACATTCATCATACCATTATTAGGATATCCCATCACATTATTTCCTGGCATGGTAATCATTTGGTCAGGCATAACCATTCCACCAAAACTAGGAATCATTTGTGGATAGATAGGATACCCCCCGCAGTTACGATCTTTTTTCAAACTAACTTACTCCTTTCATAATCTAATTAATTATATGCTTTTATCCATTTTTGGTGTATAATTAAACTGGTGACATTATGAGGTTAAAAAACGTTAAAGGCGCAAAAGAAATAATAGAAGCATCAAACTATATAATTAAAAACCCTAAAGATTATAAAGGAAAGTATAGTGAAATATTCAAAAATAAAAATGAAATACATTTAGAAATAGGAATGGGTAAGGGCGACTTTATCATCGGTATGGCCAAAAAATATCCAAACATTAACTTTATAGGTATTGAAATGTTTGATAGTGTTATGGTTAGAGCTGTTCAAAAACTAGATGACATAGACTTGCCAAATTTAAAATTAATAAGGTTTGATGCCACTGAAATAGATGACATATTCCATAAAGAAATAGATACAATTTACTTAAACTTCTCAGATCCATGGCCTAAAAATAGGCATGAACACCGAAGATTAACTAGCGAAAGATTTTTAAAAAGATATGATAACATTTTTAAGGGGAAAAAACATATTATCCAAAAGACTGATAACCGAAAATTATTTGAATTTTCAATTATATCATACGTCGAAAATGGTTATAAAATAAAGGAAATATCACTAAACCTTCATAAAGACAATCTTGAAAATGTCGAAACCGAATACGAAAAGAGATTTGTAAGCTTAGGCTATCCAATATATATGATAGAAGTATATAAGTAGACACTTATTTACATGTAAAGTAGCTGTTTTGCTGTTAAAAAAAAGCAAACTCTGATATAATCTAAAGTAAGCAGGTGTGTATATGAAGAGGAAAATAGTTTTGATAGGCTTGATTGCCTTAATTCTAACTGGATGCACAATTGTTAGAATTGATACGACATCGATTGACAACATAATTAACGTTGTCCTTTCTAAAGAAAGCGCTTTATATAACCATGTGGGAAGAGGATATAAGTATTATGTTCCTAGAGGAGTTACTTATATCGACAGTAGTGGCTCCAATGATAAACTTTATTCAAATGGTGTGTATTATTATTTATACTTGGACGAAATAAGCTATTATTATAAAAAAGCTATCAACTATAAAGAAGATAGTACAAAATTATATTCGCGGAGAATTGATAGAGGAAATAAAGTTGGTTACTTAGAAATATCTAAAAAAAATGACCTATACCTAATTGAATTTGTATATAATTACGCCAAGATAGAAGCCTTAGTTCCAGAAAAAGAAATAAATAATACAGTTTTAAATAGTTCATACATTTTATCGACAATAAAATACAACCATAATATAATAAAATTATCATTGAGTGATGACTTTCTAAAAAATAAAGAAGAAAAGTATAACGTATTTACACAACAACACAAAGACGAAAGTAGTTTCTTACGTTATGAGGAAAAGTAGAGGTGTGAGAGAATGGGTCTATTAGATAAATTTAAAAATCTATTTACTGAAGAAGTAGAAATTGAAGAAACTGAACCAAAAAAAGAAGAAATTCAAAAAGAAGTTATAAAAGTTGAAATACCTTCACCAGCGGAGAGTATTAAAACGGAAAAAATTGAATTTGAAGAGGAAGAACCTAAGAAAGAAGAGTATAAATTCCCATTTTTTGATGACGACGATTTTGATACCATAGATATCGAAAGGCCAGTAAAAGAAGAAAAACAAAAAACCCACCGGGAAGTTTATAATCCGCCAAAAGAAGAAAAGAAAGTATTTAAACCTTCACCAATAATTTCACCTGTATATGGATTTTTAGATAAAAATTATCAAAAAGAAGAGATTATACAAAAAAATAACGAGTATAATCCTAGAAAAGCTAGTGTCGATGAAATTAGAGACCGCGCTTATGGAAGCCTAGAAACGGATATCGAAACGACATTGTTTGGTAATAACCGGGTACTTTTTGATGAAAAGAGAGGCGTTGATGAAACAGAGAAAATAAAAGAAGAAAAAACCATTGATGAAATAAGGGATAACTATAGTTCAAGAACTATTGATGAAAAGCCAAGACATGAAAGTCTAAAAGAAGAAGATGATTTAACCGAACTATTAGAGGCTGAAATGGCAAAACCAGAAAAAGAAGAAAAAGTAAAGAAAAAACCAAGAAAAATCAGCGATAAAGAATTATTCAGTCTAATTGATTCAATGTACGAAGGGGAGATAAAATGACGATTGAAATTTCGGAATTATTTACCGGTCTATTTTATATACTATTAATGGTGTTAATAATCGCCCTTATAATATTCGTTATTAATGCGATTAAAACATTAGGCAAAGTTGACAAACTAGTTGATGACATCAGCCAAAAGTCAAACAAATTAGACGGTATGTTCTCAATAATTGATGGAGCAACTGATGCCGTAGTCGGCTTTAGTGATAATATTGTGGGCTTTTTCAGTAATGCCCTAGGAAAAATATTTTATAGAAAGAAGGAAAAAGAGGATGAGTAAAAAAGGATTAGGAAAATTTTTGGCTGGAGCTGGAATAGGAGCTGCTTTAGGTCTACTATTCGCACCAAAAAAAGGAGAAGAAACAAGACAAGATTTGAAAAAAGCATTTGAGGATTTAGTAAACAAAGTAAAAAACGTCGATGCTGACGAAGTACGTGAAACTGTAGAATTAAAAATTAATGAATTAAAAGAAGGAATTGCTAAACTAGATAAAGAAACAGTTTTATCAGAAGCTAAAAAACAAGCTAAAAAACTTCAAGATTCTGCTTCAGAATTAGTTGAATACGCCATTGAAAAAGGGACACCAATGATCGAAAAGTCAGCTAATGCTATTAAAAAGAAAGTTGCTGAAGTTTCAAAAGAAGTTACTAAAAAACTAGAAGCAAGTGAAAAATAGTCACATATGTGATTATTTTTAATAGGAAGTAAACTATGGACGACTTATGGAAATATGAAAAAGAACTATATAAAAAAAATATAAATTATATTGGTGGAACAGACGAAGCTGGAAGAGGGCCACTTTACGGACCCGTAGTTGCCGCTTGTGTAGTACTACCAAAAGATTTTAAACTAGAAGGGCTGACTGACTCAAAAAAACTAACTGAAAAAAAGAGAAATATTTTCTACGATTATTTAATAAATAATGTTATATATGGAGTAGGAATAGTTGGGCCTAAAGAAATAGATAAAATAAATATTTATGAAGCAAGTAGAAAAGCTATGAAAATAGCTATTGAAAAAGTAAGAAACCAAATAAACCTAGAATACATACTAACAGACGCTATGCCGATAGACTTAGATATTCCTGTATTTCCAATTATTAAAGGAGATGCTAAAAGTATAACTATCGCAGCGGCTAGCGTGATTGCCAAAGTAACCAGAGACAAAATGCTATACGAAATAGATAAAAAGTATCCCCAATATGGCTTTAAAAATCACAAAGGATACCCAACTAAGAAACATTTAGAAGCTATAAATGAATATGGACTAATAGACGGATATAGACTGACATACGGACCAGTAAAAAACTATTTAGAAAAAGGTCAATGTTAGAAAGGAAGACTATGATAATTAACACAAATAATAAAGATAATAATATTTTTAAAGGAATAGTTAAAAGAGGTTTTAATCAATCACCGGAAGAATTAAAAGAAAAACGTTTTAATATGATTCATAATATCAACAAAGATGAATCCACAAAAGAAGCTAATATAAGAAAACCATTACCAAATAAGCCAAATGATCTTAGTAATGCATTTAATAATTTAAGAAGATTAAATAAATAAGAATATAAAAGACTATAATTTGTATAAAAACATGTTATAATTAAAATAGGAGGCAGTGTACATGGCATATGAAGGAACAGGTAAATATTTTTTATTATTATTCTTAATTCTATTTATTGTTTACGTAACAGTAAAAATATCTCTAGCATACATATTTAAATCTGCTAAAATTTCAAGCTGGAAAGCATTTATACCATTTTATAATCGTCTGCTTTTAACTGACAAATTAGATTTAAAACGTTCAGTATTCTACAAAACGTTAATACCGGTTGTAAATCTATACTACTATTACATAATTATCTGTAAACTGCTAGAAGCTTATAACATGGATAGTAAAGAAGCCATTTATTTTCTTTTAATTCCAATGTATAAATTTCCGGAACTAGTTTTTAAAAAACCACAATTTATGTTACACCTATACGATAACACCAAAGAGTTTTTAAATAACGAAAAATCGCTATTTGAAAAAGGAAGTTCAACAGAAACTATAAACCCAAACTCCATTCATGAAGCACATGACAATATAAATCCAAATAATTATCAAGCAAAAACAAACCCACAACCTATAAATCAAAATGAAACGGTAACTTCTAATGATACACACAAACAAGAAACTATCATAGGAAAAACCCAAAATAGTGAAGCACTAAAGGTTTGTCCAAATTGTGGAACAAAGCTAGACCCAGCCGCTAAAATTTGTTTCTTCTGTGGTAATCAAATTTCTTGACAATACAATTAGTATCTACTATAATACTATAAAAGCTTAAACAAGAGGAGTAAATATCAAATAGTTTAAAGAGAGTCAGTATATGGTGTAAGCTGGTAACTATTAATATTGAAGGTAGCTTGTTAGCCGATTTTCTGAAATAACAGTAAGAAAGTACGTTTAGCCCGTTAAAGCTATTAAAGGTAAGCAACAACTTACAAATTAAGGTGGTACCACGTTCAAAACGTCCTTATACTAAGGATGTTTTTTTAATGATAAAAAAGGAGATGATTAACGTGTTAGATAAAAAATATAATCACAAGGAAGTAGAGAAAGAAAAATATGAAAATTGGATAAAAAAAGGATACTTTAAAAGTGGAGACACTTCTAAAAAACCATTTACGATCGTTTGCCCACCGCCTAATGTAACCGGTGTCCTTCACGTTGGACATGCTTGGAATATGTCTATTCAAGATATGATAATTCGCTTTAAAAGAATGGAAGGATATGATACATTATGGCTTCCAGGAATGGATCATGCGGCTATTGCGACAGAAGCAAAAGTCGTTAAGCGAATCAAAGATGAAGGTAAAACCAAGAGTAGTATTGGTAGAGAAGAATTTCTAAAAGAATGTTGGAAGTGGACATATGAACATGCCGAAATAATTAGAAAACAGTGGGGCAAATTAGGCTTGTCTCTAGATTATGATAAAGAAAGATTTACCTTAGATGAAGCACTTTCAAAGGCTGTCAAAAAAGTTTTTGTTGATTTATATAATGAAGGCTTAATTTATAGAGGTGAAAAAATAATAAACTGGGATCCAGTCGCTAAAACAGCTTTGTCAACTGAAGAAGTTATTTATAAAGATGATCCAGGAGCTTTTTATCATTTAAAATATAAAATAGATGGTACTGAAGACTATCTAGATATAGCTACGACTAGGCCAGAAACATTATTTGGCGACACTGCCGTCGCTGTTAATCCAGAAGATGAAAGATATAAAAAATACGTTGGTCAAAACGTAATACTTCCAATTGTAAATAAAAAAATTCCAGTTATAACCGATGAACACGCTGATCCAGAGTTTGGAACCGGATGCGTTAAAATAACTCCAGCACACGATCCAAACGACTTTGAAGTAGGCAATAGACATAATCTAGAAAGAGTAGTTGTCATGAATGAAGACGCTACCATGAACGAAAATGCTGGTAAGTATCAAGGAATGACCAGAGAAAAGTGCCGCGAAGAACTACTAAAAGACTTAGAAAAAGAAGGCCTGCTTTTAAGAATAGAACCCATGACCCACTCAGTTGGACACTCAGAAAGAACAGGGGCTGTTGTTGAACCATACCTTTCAAAACAATGGTTTGTTAAAATGAGACCACTTGCTGATAGAGTTTTAGAAAATCAAAAAGATAAAGATACAAAAGTAAACTTTGTTCCTACAAGATATGAAAAAACAATGAACCACTGGATGGAAATAACATATGACTGGTGTATTTCAAGACAATTATGGTGGGGGCATAGAATCCCAGCCTGGTACAAAGATAATGAAATATATGTTGGAACGGATGAGCCAAAAGAAGAAGGCTGGAAACAAGACGAAGATGTATTAGATACTTGGTTTTCGTCAGCACTATGGCCATTTGCTACTTTAGGTTGGCCAGACAGCACTGAATTATTAAAAAGAAACTATCCAAACAATGTGTTAGTAACTGCCTATGACATAATTCCATTTTGGGTTAATAGAATGACCTTCCAAGGATTACACTTTACAGGGTCTAGGCCATTTGAAGACTGCCTGATTCACGGATTAATCAGAGATAAAGAAGGAAGAAAAATGAGTAAATCTTTAGGTAATGGTGTCGATCCTATGGACATTATCGATAAGTATGGCGCCGATTCACTTAGATTTTTCTTACTTAAAAGTTCCGCACCTGGCATGGACTTAAGATATGATGAAGACAAGGTAAAGGCTTCATGGAATTTTATCAACAAACTATGGAATGCTTCAAGATTTGTTTTAATGAACATTGAAAATCTGTCAGTGACCACCTATACACAAAGCGAGCTAACGCTAGCTGACAAATGGATTTTAACTGAAAAAAATAAACTTGTTGAAAGTGTTACAAGAAACATGAATAGTTATAACTTCCATAATGCCGGGAACCAAATATATGATTTTACATGGTCTAAATTCTGTGACTGGTATATTGAACTATCTAAGAATAATATAAATACAAACACAAAAGTTGTACTGTTAGAAGTCCTTACAACAATACTAAAATTACTTCACCCATTTATGCCATATGTAACAGAAGAAATATACCAAAAACTACCAGTTAAAGAAAAAGAATCTATTATGATATCATCTTACCCAAAATATAATAAAGATGAAATATATACTAAAGAAAGCGAAAAATTAGATAAAATAATAAACGATATCGTTTCAATTAGAACTTTAAAATTAAATAATAACATAAAAAAAGATGCTCTAGTAAAAATTAATTGCTTACCAGAAACCTATAATATATATGCTGGTTTGTTAAAAATAAAAGATGAGAATATAGTTACCGAAAAACAAACCCTAAACAATGTAAATTATAAATCAAATATGATTGATATTACATATTATTTCAAAGCTGAAGAGGTTGACGAAACAGCTAAACAAAAAGAAATAGAAGTGTTGCAAGAGTCAATCCAAAGAAGAGAAAAACTACTTTCAAATGAGAACTACATTAACAAAGCTCCAAAACAAATAGTAGAATCCGAAAAAAAGAAACTAGAAGAAGAAAAAGAAAAACTTCAAATATTACAAAAATAATATCTTAACAAAATTTTAAAATAGGTTATCTATTGATTTATGTCAAAAAATGTGATATATTAAAAATAAAGTAAGGGGCGAGGAGGTGATACTGATGAAACAAAATCAAAAAGGTTTTACTCTAATTGAACTTTTAGCTGTAATCGTTATCTTAGCTATTATCGCCTTAATTGCTACACCAATGGTTCTAAATGCCGTAGAAGATGCAAGACAAAAAGCTGCTGAAGCTAGCGCATACGGTGTTGTCGAAGCTGTAAAACGCGCGTTTTCACAAGCTCAATTAGATACAAACGCTCCAACAAGTGTTACAGTTGACTTTGCTGATAATAAAACATTAACAATCGGTGAAACCAATAAGAAAGTTGCCATAAATGGTAATAAACCAGAAAGTGGTACAGTTTCAATAGACGAAAACGGAAAAGTAAAAGTTGAAAAATTAAAATTTGGTAAATATTACTGCGGTGGAGAAGACACAGTAACATGTACTACTAATCCAGATGGTGAAACTACTTCAGATTAATAGGATGACTTAGGTCATCTTTTTTCTTGAATAAAAATACTCATTATGTTATCATTATAATAGAGGCTGATAAGATGGATGATAATGTAAAAGGAATAAAAATGGTTGAAAACGGGTTAGTTATTATTGTACTTTTTATCATTATAATGATACTATTTCCTGCAGTAACTAAATTAATAAACAAATCAATGCAGACATCAGCCCAAATAAGCACCAAAAATATCATCGAAAATGTAAAGACCTTATATACTACAATAAACCTAATCGATGAAGTTAACTTACCATTCAAAGTAGTTTATAATGAAAACGGTTATAAAATTTATAGCAACAATAATGAATATACTCCTGGTGCAATGGCAAGAGCTACTATGAAAGGGAAAATGCCTACTAGTGGCAGTATAGAAATAACTAAAGATGGAGTTGTCGTTGTTACAAATCTTAAATTTGGCAGCTATACATGTAATCAAATTAATACTACCATGCCAGTATGTGAAAAATAACGGTTATTGCATTATAATCGTTTTTTCTTTATAATTAAATTAGGTGATAAACATGAAACAGGAAAACATCAGAAACTTTTCAATTATTGCTCACATTGATCACGGCAAAAGTACTATTGCCGACCGCATTTTAGAACTTACAGGAGCAATTACCGAAAGAGAAAAACAAGATCAATTATTAGATAGTATGGACCTTGAAAGAGAAAGAGGCATAACCATAAAATTAAACGCTGTACAACTACACTACAATTATAAAAATAATGACTATATAATGCACCTAATAGATACCCCAGGACACGTCGATTTTTCGTACGAAGTATCAAGAAGTTTAGCAGCCTGTGAAGGCGCCGTTTTAGTTGTGGATGCTGCTCAAGGAATCGAAGCTCAAACTCTAGCAAATGTCTACCTAGCTATAGAGAATAATTTAACAATAATTCCGGTCATTAATAAAATAGACCTGCCTAATGCCGATGTTCCTAGAGTAAAAAAAGAACTAATTGATACACTAGGATTTAACGAAGACGAAATATTATTAACAAGTGCGAAAACGGGAGAAGGAATAAAGGAACTAGTTGAAGCCATAATTGATAGAGTACCTGCCCCAAAAGGAGATAGAAACGGCAAACTAAGAGCTTTAGTTTTTGACAGCCACTTTGATCCCTATAGAGGTGTAGTTGCTCTAGTTAGAATAGTTGATGGAAAAATAGAAGTCAAAGATAAAATTAAATTAATGGCCACAAACGCTATTCACGAAGTAACTGAGCTCGGAATAAATAATCCAAAAGAAGAAATAAAACAAGAATTAGTCGCAGGCGAAGTAGGATATATATGCGGAAGTATAAAAAGTATTAGTGATATTAAAGTAGGAGACACTATAACTCTAGAAAAAAATCCAGCAGATGAAAAATTACCAGGATATAAGCCTATGAAACCAATGGTTTTTTGCGGATTATACCCCGTAGAATCAAATAGATACACAGACTTAAGAGAAGCTTTAGAAAAATTAAAACTAAATGATGCCGCACTAGAATTTATTCCTGAAACATCAGAAGCCCTAGGCTTTGGCTTTAGATGTGGATTTTTAGGTCTGCTTCACATGGAAATAATTGAGGAGAGAATTGAAAGAGAATTTAATATTGATTTAATTGCCACAAGTCCATCGGTAATATATAAGGTAACTAAAACAGACGGTGAAATTATAAATATTGACAGTCCATCTAAAATGCCAGATAGACAAAATATAAAAGTAATAGAAGAGCCATATATAAAAACAAACATATATGTTCCAACCGAATATATTGGACCTATTATGGAACTATGTCAAAATAAAAGAGGAAATTATATAAGCATGGAATACATAAATACTGAAAGAGTAAATATTCATTATGAAATACCACTTTCTGAAATAGTCTACGACTTTTTTGATAAACTAAAAGGTGTAACTAGAGGATATGCTTCATTTGATTACGACCTAATTGGTTATAAACCAAGTGACCTAGTTAAAATGGATATATTGCTAAACGGAAACGTTATTGACGCCTTAAGTTTAATTGTCCATAAAGACTTTGCCTATAAAAGAGGAAAAGCCATTGTTGAATCCCTTAGAAAATTAATTCCAAGACAATTATTTGAAGTTCCAATACAAGCCGTAATTGGTTCAAAAGTAATATCTAGGACTGATATAAAAGCTTTAAGAAAAAATGTTTTAGCTAAATGCTATGGCGGAGATATTACAAGAAAAAGAAAACTACTCGAAAAACAAAAAGAAGGCAAAAAAAGAATGAAAATGGTTGGTAACGTAGAAGTACCACAAGAAGCATTCTTAGCTGTATTAAGTATGGACGAAGAGTGATGACATAGTAGAAGCTAATGATTACCTTGCAATTATCCCAACACCAAATGAAAAACAAATTTTAGGCAATAATTTCTCATATGAAGTAAATAAAAATATAGAAGAAATAAAAAATACAATTGTAGGAGAATTATGAAAAAAATATGTAAAGAAAAACAAACACCAAAAATGAGCGCTTATATTCACATTCCTTTCTGTTCAAAAATATGCGCGTACTGTGATTTTCCAAAAGTGTTAAAAAAAGATGAATGGGTGGATGAATATTTAAAAGCTTTAGAAAATGAGATAAAACAAAATTATAAAGGCGAAGAAATAGAAACAATATATATAGGTGGTGGAACACCAAGCTCACTAGATATAAAATCTTTAAATAAACTATTTGACATAATAAAAATTTTCCACACTAAAAAAGATACTGAAATCACCTTAGAAGCCAATAGTGAAGATTTAAACGACGAAAAATTAGAATTTTTAAAAGGACATATTAATAGATTAAGTATTGGCGTTCAAACATTTAATCAAGAAAAAATAAAAGAGCTAAATCGAACCTTAAATATTAAAAACTTAAGAAATGCTTTTAACTATTTTACTAATATAAATATTGATTTAATGTACGGTTTTAAAGGGCAAAGTATTAAAGATGTAAAAAAAGATTTAGATAATATAATTAACTTAAACCCAGCCCACATATCTACTTATAGCCTTATATTAGAACCTAATACCAAATTATTTATAGACCATTACCAAGAAATAGACGAAGACATAGATAGAAAGATGTATGATCTTATAAATAAAACATTAAAAGAAAACAAATACATACATTATGAAATAAGCAATTATGCAAAAAAAGATTTTGAATCAAAACATAACTTAGTATATTGGAATAATCAAAATTATTATGGATTTGGTTTAGGCGCAAGTGGATACATAAAAAATATTAGATATGAAAATACTAGAAGCCTAACAGATTACCTAAAAGGAAAATATAAACTCCATACACATATTTTAGACATAAATGAAACTATTCAAAATGAATTTATGTTAGGTTTTAGAAAAACAAAAGGAATAAATAAACAAAACTTTAAAGAAAAATACAATATAAATATAAATGATATAAAAGAAATACAAAAATTAAAAGAAAAAAATTTTTTAAACGAAACATCCACAAACATATTCATTAATCAAAATTACTTATATACATCAAATGAAATTTTAGTTAAGTTAATAGATTTCACTTTACACGAACAATAGTTTGTGATATATTGTAGCTAGGTGGTAGTATGAAAGAAGAGATTTTTAAAAGAGAACTTTCTTATATAAAAAACAATAAATATAAAGAAAATGCTAAAATATTAATTAATTTACTTCCAGACTATTTTTTTAAAGTATCTGCATCTTCGACCGGAAAATATCATCCGACCTTTGCCCTAGGAGATGGTGGACTTGTTAGGCACACAAAAGCAGCCGTTAGAATAGCACATGAAATACTTTCCGACAACTCCATCGGTGATATATTTACAAGTGATGAGAAAGACTTAATGATAATTTCCATAATTATGCATGACGGTTTAAAACATGGGATTACCGAAGAAAAATATACAAGATTTGACCATCCAGTTTTAATGGCCAACTTTATAAAAGAAAATAAAAATGCCTTAACACTCACAGAAAGTGAAATAGAATTTATAGCGTCAGTCATATCAAGTCACATGGGACCTTGGAACACAAATCCATATAGTGATGTAGTGCTTCCACTTCCAAAAAATAAATATCAAAAATTTGTCCATATGTGCGACTTTTTAGCTAGTAGAAAATTTTTGGATATCACATTTAAAAATAACGACATAGAAAGTTAGGTGAAAAACCATGTCAAAATGGGATAAAGAGTATTTAAAATTATGTAAGAAAATAATTAATGAAGGAATAAAAAGTCCAAATAGAACCGGAATTGATACTTATAAAATTCCAAGTTATCATTTCCACCTAGATGTAGGAGAAGAATTCCCAATTCTTACAACAAAACAAACATATTCTAGACAAGCTTTTCTAGAAATGTTGTGGATTTATCAAGAAGCGTCAAATGATGTTAGAGATCTTCAAAATGCAAATGTTCATATTTGGGATGAATGGGAAATAGCTGAAGATGGATATTGGTATGCCAAACAGTATAAAACTGATAAAGACGGTAATCAAATATTAGACTTTGATAGAAAATACTTCGGAAAAGAATATGCTCATACTATTGGGACAGCTTACGGCTATGTTGTTAGAAAATATAATCTCGCAAATAGAGCTATTAAACTAATAAAAGAAAATCCTTTTGATAGAAGAAATGTTATAAGCTTATGGCAAGAAGCCGACCTAGAAACTGGCGTTTTAAAACCATGCGTTTGGTCGAGTGAATGGGATGTTACAAATGGAAAATTAAATGCTTGGGTTCATCAAAGAAGTTGCGATGTGCCATTAGGCCTTCCATTTAATGTAACTCAATATTCCGCCTTACTATATTTATTTGCTAAAGAAGCAGGATTAGAACCAGGAACACTAGATTGGTCTATTAAAGATGCCCAAATCTATGAAAACCAAGTAGAAGGAATAAGAGAACAGTTGGAAAGAGAAAAACTAGAAGAACTTCCCGCACCAGCCTTATGGGTAAATCCTGATAAACACTTTGGACAGTACGATTTTTCAAAAGAATGTAAAGATATTAAAGTTAAAAACTATAAACATCATGGCCCAATAAAATTCCCAATCGCCCAATGATTAATATGATTGCTGCTATTGGTCAAAATAATGAATTAGGCAAGAATAATAAATTAATTTGGCCATTAAAAAAAGACCTAGAATTTTTTAAAGAAATTACTTGGGACCACGATGTAATAATGGGAAGACGTACTTTTGAGTCATTGCCAAAACTACTTGCTCATAGAAACCATATAGTCCTTTCAAATAAAAAAATAAATATTGAAGGTGTTAAAGTTTATAACGATATGAAAGCCATAATCATGGATTGCAAAGATAAAGAAGCTTTTGTAATTGGGGGAGCATATGTCTATAAAGAGTTTTTAGAATATGCAGAAAAAATATTTTTAACTCAAATAGAGGCCGAGGACAAAGATGCCGACACCTTTTTTCCACAGTTTAACAAAAAAGAGTTTCAAAGAATATATCTAGATGAAGATATGGAAAATGGAATACTATTTAAACACGTACTTTATAAAAGGAGGTAACTTATGAAAGGAAAATTAATTGCCATTGAAGGAACAGACTGCTCCGGAAAAGAAACACAAACAAACCTACTCATAAAAAGACTTCGTAAAGAAGGACACCAAGTACAAAACTTTAGTTTTCCAAATTATAATTCACCAACTGGAAAAATCATTGGTGGACCATATTTAGGAAAAGAATATCTTGGAAATAGCTATTTTGAAGAAGGACCAGTTAATGTTGATCCTAAAGTTGCTTCATTATATTACACTGCTGATAGAAAGTACAATATCGATAAAATAATTTTCTTACTCGAAAACGGTTATAACGTTATATTAGATAGGTATATTTATTCAAACATGGCCCATCAGGGTGGGAAAATGAAAGATAAAAAAGAAAGATTAGAAATGTATGACTTCCTTGAAAAATTGGAATTTGAATTAATGGAGCTTCCTAAACCAGATATAACTATATTCCTGCATATGCCTTATGAAGCTGCAAAAGAATTAAAAGAACATAGAAAAGAAGCCCCAGATGGTCACGAAAAAGACAAAAGCCATTTAAAAATGGCTGAAGAATCTTATTTAGAACTTGCAAAAAGATATAACTTTGAAACCATTGAGTGTGCAGACGGCATTCACCCTAAGAGCATAGAAGATATCAGCAGGCAAGTTTACAATAAAATAAAACCATTATTAAATATAAAAAATGAAAAGCTTATTTAGATTTAGTAGGCTTTTTTTATAAAGATATATAGACAATTTTCATATAATGATATGGTGATAACATGAAAATAATCGCACATAGAGGTAATGATTCGATTCATAGAGAAAACAGCATGGACGCCATAATCAATAGCCTAAATACCAATTATATAGATGGAGTTGAATTTGACATAAGACTTACTAAAGATAATAAATTTATAATTAACCATGATCCGTTTTATCACGAATATTTCATTAAACAAACAAATTCAAAAAAACTCCAAAAGCTAGGCTTAAATACTTTAGGAGAACTGTTAGATAAAATAGATAGTGATAAAATACTATTAATAGAAGTAAAAGAAGACGATAAAAAAATAAGAAAAACATCCAAATATCTATATCAAATTCTATGTAAATATAAATTAAATATATACGTATGTAGTTTTAATTATGAATTTATAAAATACTTTAGCACAAAGCATAAAGATATAAAATGTGGTCTTATAATTGGAGCCGGTTTAAATAAAAATCATATCATAAACAATTTTGATTTTAACTCTGTAAGCTTTAGATATAAAGGAAAACTACCAAAAAAAGAAACATTTCGCTGGACTATTAATTCGCCGAAAAATATAAAAAGTAAAAACGAAAATATTATTACCGATAAAGGTAAAAGAATATATGATTTTATTAATGAGAAAGAATTTTGATTTCTTCGCTCAGTATAATATTATTTTTATCGATAGAATTTACTAAATTAATGACCTGCTTAGTTCTTTTTCTAGCACCGCTTACTATAACTATATTTCCATTATCACTCCTAACTTTATCCACATCAATATTATTAGCTTTCAATTTACGAACTAAAGAAGAAATTTTTTCTTCTTTTATTTTTATCATAAATAAATTATTTCCTAAAGCAATTTTTTCTTCAATTAAAGAACCAACATATGACCCAACTAAAGCCCCAAAAGAAAAAGCTACAACTTTCCAAAAGTCTTGCATAAAATTAATTAAAACAGTGCCAGCTAAAAGAACCCAAATAATCGTTGTTATAAACTGTAAAATTGCCCCAAATAATTTTTTTCCATTACTAACGACAATTAATCTCAAAGTAGCTAATGCATCTTCTATAATTTTAAATAAAAAAATTCCTAAATATATAAAGTTCATAAACTCACCTAAAAATAGTTTGCCAAATAAAACAAGCAATTATACAAAATTTGCTTTTAAACTTGAATTAATATATAATTTATAAAAGGAGGGGAAAAATGATAATAGATTTAACTCCATTAAAAGCTGGTTTAAAAGAACAAATAGACATAAATGAAGAATTATTATTTACCAAAGAAGATTTAAAAGATACAGAGCTTATAGACCTTCAGAATGTAAAAGTAGAAGGGCAAATTTATATAGATAGTTTAAATAGTTACATTTTAAATTTAACTATCAAAGGTAAAATGATCTTACCTTGTTCTAGGACATTGAAGCCAACAGACTATGAATTTGAAACAAAAATTGATGAAAATTTAGAAGAAAATGAAGAAAAATTCAAAAAAAACCAAAAAACTATTGATATTTTGCCAATAATATGGGAAAATATACTAATGGAAATTCCCATTAGAATTATTAATCCAGAAGCCGAGAACATAAATATAAAAGGTGAAGGTTGGGAACTTATAACTGATAGCGATAATTAAAAGTAAATGCTAAGTTAAAGACTATAAATAGGAGGTGTTAAAATGGCTGTACCAGCTAGAAAAGTTAGTAAAACTAGCGGAAGAATGCGTCGTACACATTATAAAATAAATGCAAAAGCTGTGACTACATGTCCAAAATGTGGCGAACCAGTAAAACCACATAGAGTTTGTAAAAAATGTGGAACTTATAAAGGAAAAGAAGTAATAAAACAAGAAACTGCTGAATAAGCAGTTTTTAATTT
>CAMOSR010000001.1 GCA_946625165.1 uncultured Bacillota bacterium | reverse complement strand
CATCTAAATCATCTTTAGATACTTTGATATATTCTATTATTTCTTGTGTTTGGCTAGAAGAACTTCCATTTGATGTTCCAGTTGAAGATTCACCTGAATTACCACCACCATTTGCAATAATACCAATAACAACAATAACTATAACAATTATTAACCAAACTGGCATACCTTGTTTAGCTCCACAATGTGGGCATTTTTTGGCTTTCTTATTGATTTGTTCTTTACATTTTTTGCATTGCTTTGTTTCCGCATTATTCATAACTATTAACTCCTTTCTATACTATTATAGCACACAAACTTCACACAGACGACATATTTTTTGAAATTTTTATGAAATAATCATTATATGAAAGGGAGTGAGGTACTTTGACTAGCAGATATTCAAAAGAAAAATTATCAATTATTGTTAGAAAAAATATTAAAAAGTATCGTTTAATGCGAAAGTACACACTTCAAGAACTCGCTGATTTAACTGGCTTGACTCATGGATATGTTAGGGATTTAGAATGTTTGTCTATCGAGAAAACACCGCTTCTAGAAACTGTTGGAAAGTTTGCTGATGCTCTAGAAATAGATATTAGACAACTGTTTGATGATGTTAAGTAATTCACATAGGTAATATTATTTGAAATTTTGAAAAATTAAAGGATTTATAATACAAACGATAAAAATTATGTTAAAATATTATCAGAAATTGATATAAAACCATAAAATTTTTAATTTGTGAGTAGAAGTTTGAAATAACTCAACCACTCGCACCACATCGACTTAAAACTGGCTAACAAGCTAGTTTTTTTGTTGCAAAAAGAGTCAAAATAATCTCCAAGTTACGATGAAATGTGACATAGATTTCAAAGTTTATAACATATTTCGATTTTGTTTGCAATTTTCATTTTTAGTGTTATAATGAATAATAGAGAGTAGGGAGTGTTAAAATGAGAAAAAAGTTACTTAGCTACATATTAGTTATTGCAGTAACCTTTATTGGACTATCATATAAAGTAAATGCTACAATTACTATTGATCAAAGTAATTCAAAAAATAAACAAATAATTTATGGAACTACATATGATTCAACATTTGCTAATACTAGTGCCTTTTATGGCCATAGCGGTGGATATTCAAATTATCCATATACACATTATAGAATTTCTACCGATGATAAAATAGTATACTGTGCTGACGCACATCTTGGCTCACCAGGACTAGATAACAATAGATATAATTGGACAAAATGTAATACATATAGTTCTAATACAAAAGCCTTAAAATATATATTTAATAATGGGTCATTGCTAGGAAGCGATGCCAACGAAGGATATTTTATAACTCAAATGGCTATATGGTACTATACTAGTCCAAACGATGGGTGGGTAGCCCCATTTAAAAACGGAACATGGTCAAATTATGGTGCTACTGTTAAGAAGATAGGAAATCTTATTAAAGACGCAAACGCAGCTGTAAACGCCAATGCTTCAGTTACTGGAACAGTTAGCTCAAAAACAATGACAATAACAAATGATAAAAAATATTATATTTCAAGTCCTATAAAACTTACAGGAACAAATACTACAGGTAATTTAACTGCAAGGGTAAATACAGGTTTTATAACTACTAATCAGTCTGCAACATCAGGAACTACTACTTTTGCAAATGGTGCGACAGTTTATGTAAAAGTCCCAGTAAGTTCAGTATCAAACAACACCAATGTAAAATTATCAATAAGTGGGACAAGTGCAATAGACGGTGGAACTTTTACTAAATGTGATCATACCAATACAGCATTACAAGGCTTATTACAATATGATCCAGGAACAGAGGCAGTCGCTAGTGAATTAACTTTAAATGCAAACACAGGAACAGTAAATGTTTCAAAAACATCAGCTACCGGCACCGCTGAATTACCAGGCGCTAAACTAGAAATTAAAGATAGCGCAGGAAATATAGTTGCTTCTTGGACATCTAGTAGCACGCAGCACAGCGAAACACTAGTTCCAGGGACATATAAATTAATCGAAACTCAAGCTCCAAATGGATATGTATTAAGTAAAGAAGAAATAACATTTGAAGTAAAACCAGACGGGACAGTTACACCTAGTAACATTACTATGAAAAACAAACTCACAAAAGTTACTATTTCAAAACAAAATATAACAGGTACTGCTGAAGTACCAGGCGCAACCCTAGAAATTCAAGATAAAAACGGAAAAATAGTAAAATACTGTACTGATCAAAAAGGCAATAAAAATACCGAATGTAAATGGGTATCAACAGATAAACCATACGAAATAGAAGGAATGCCAAGAGGAACATATTACCTAGTAGAAACAATAGCTCCATCAAGATATGCATTAAACACTGAAAAGATAAAATTTGAAGTGAAATCAGACGGAACAGTCAGCAGCGCACCAGTTATTATGAAAAATGCATATAACAAAGTAATTATATCAAAACAAACTATGACAGGTGGAGAAGAAGTGCCAGGTGCAACCCTAGAAATTCAAGATGAAAATGGCAACATAGTAAAATACTGTAAAGATGAAGAAGGTAATGAAGACACTGAATGTAAATGGATATCAACAGATAAACCACACGAAATAGAGGGATTACCTACAGGAGTATACTATTTAGTAGAAACTCTTGCTCCAGATAGATATGTTCTAAATAAAGAAAAAGTAAAATTTGAAGTAAAAGAAAACTCAGATGTAACATCTGTTGCTATGAAAAACGCGCTTAATAAAGTAGTCATTTCTAAACTTAGTGCTACAAATAAAAAAGAACTACCAGGTGCGACATTAGAAATACAAGATATTTACGGAAGAATAGTAAAATACTGTACTGATCAAAACGGCAATAAAAATACCGAATGTAAATGGGTATCTACAGATAAACAATACGAAATAGAAGGAATGCCAAACGGAACTTACTATTTAGTAGAAACAATGGCTCCAAAAGGATATATTCTAAATACTGAAAAAGTTATGTTTACTGTCGATGGCAGCAAGCCTACTGTAAAAGTAGAAATGTTAAATAAACTTCAAGTAAAAGTTCCTAATACAGCAAGTAATACACCAAATATTCTAATAATAGTTGCTGTAGCCTGCATAGCTATAGATGCTGGAGTGATTTATTATTTCAAAAAGAAAAAAGCTATCTAACGAAGATTTATACTTTGAATAAATTTAAAAACTGTGTTCATTATTTTGACACAGTTTTTTCAAAGAAATTAAAATAATGGTATAATAACATAAAAACTTACAAGAAGACAATTATATGTCGAAAAAAAGATAGAAAACAAACTGAAAAATTACAGATAGGAGGTAATTTATGAAAATAGATAATATCATGGATATTGCTAATTATTTTTCGTATAATTCAGTAGTAATAATATCATATTTTTTGATATGCTTATTGGTACTTATAATTGATACTATAAGCAAAGGAAAACTAAATAATTTTTTAACGACTAGAAGAGGAAGCCTATTAAACCCCATGACATATATTAGACTAGTAACATCCGGATTATGTCATAAAGATTGGACACACTTCCGAAATAACTTTGTTATGATTTTATTAGTCGGACCATTGCTTGAAGAAAAATACGGAAGCATTTCCATGCTAGAAATGATTATCATAACCACCATAGCTAGTAGCTTAGTTCACCTTTTTATATACGAAAATGGAGCAATTGGTGCAAGCGATAACGTATATATGATGGTTGTTTTATGTTCTATCGTTAATATATCACAAGGAAAAATTCCAGTAACACTTATACTAATTTTTCTATTTTATGTAGCCGACGAAATCATCAAACAAATCTTTAAAAGAAATGATAATATAGCTCATGATAGTCATATAGTTGGAGCAATATGCGGTTTTATCTTTGGATACTTTATATTTTAATATATAAAAAAAGTAATAAATATGCTATACTTAAGTAAATAGGAGGATTTATATGTATTTAAATGAAAAGATATTAATAGGTAAAAGCAAAGAAAAAGAATTATTTATTTTACCAAATAAGGCTAATAGACATGGGCTTATAACAGGAGCAAGCGGTAGTGGAAAAACAGTTACCTCAAAAGTAATGGCTGAAAGCTTTTCAGACGCCGGCATTCCTGTTTTTATGGCTGATGTTAAAGGAGACTTAGCTGGCAGTTGCATAGAAGGAAAAACTTCTGAAAAAATTGAAGAAAGATTAAAATCACTTAACTTAAAAGAATTCGATTATAAAAGCTTTCCAGTTCATTTTTGGGACATTTATGGTGAGTCAGGGCACCCAATAAGAACCACAATTTCAAGAGTCGGATCATCTATATTATCTATTATGCTAGGTTTATCTGAAGCCCAAGAAGGTGTTTTAGATATTGTTTTTAAAATAGCTGAAGACGAAAATTTAAAACTTGTTGATTTAAAAGATTTAAGATTAACGTTGCAATATATCGCAGACAATAGAAAAGATTATATAACCAAATACGGAAACATTACAACCCAAAGTGTCGGCGTTATCCAAAGAAGCTTGCTTTCTTTAGAAAAAGAAGGCGCTGAAAAATTTTTTGGAGAGCCAGATTTAAATATCAATGATTTTATAAAAACAAATAATGAAGGTAAAGGGTATATTAACATATTACACGCCACAAAATTGTTTGAAAATCCAGACTTATATGCTTCATTCTTATTGTGGCTTTTAACGGAACTATTTACAACCATGCCAGAAGTTGGTGACTTAGATAAACCAAAAATAGTCTTCTTCTTTGATGAAGCCCATTTACTATTTAACGGTATGCCTGAATATAGATTAAAAAGAATAGTCCAAGTAGTAAGACTAGTAAGATCAAAAGGAATCGGGCTATACTTTGTCTCACAAACGCCAACTGATATTCCAAATCCTATTTTAGCTCAGCTAGGTAATAGAGTTCAGCACACCCTTCGTGCATATACCCCAGCAGAACAGAAAAACGTAAAAGCCGCAGCTACCGCTTTTAGAGTAAATTCAAAATTCGATACAGAAAAAGCTATTTTAGAACTTGGAACAGGAGAAGCTTTAATTTCTTTCCAAAATGAAAAAGGCGAACCAGAAGTAGTTGAAAAAGGCGTAATATTACCACCACAAAGCGCTATGGGAACAATTGACGAAATGACAAGAACTAAAGTAATTAATAATAGTGAATTTGCTGGCAAATATGATGAACCAATTGATAATGAAACAGCTTATGAAATACTTTCCAAAAAATTAGAAGAAAAAAAGGCATTAGAAGAAGCAGAAGATAAAAAGAAAGAAGAAGAAAAACTAGCTAAAGAAGAAGCAAAAAAGAAAAAGGAAGAAGAAAAAGAAGCAGCAAGAATAGCTAGGCAAAAACAAAAAGAGGCTGAAAACAGCTTTGGTGGTCAAGCTAAAAAAATGGGCCAAAGAGTCATCCAAAACACGACCACAGGATTTATTAGAAGAATAGCTAATGCAATTGTAAAATCAGTCTTTAGCAAAAAGAAGTAAAAGGTGTTAAAACACCTTTTTAAAATACAAAAAGCTATTAATAA
This sequence comes from uncultured Bacillota bacterium, assembly GCA_946625165.1. Taxonomy (GTDB): domain Bacteria; phylum Bacillota_I; class Bacilli_A; order RF39; family UBA660; genus Coprosoma. The sequence continues at coordinate 67,381 of CAMOSR010000001.1, read as the reverse complement.
ATAAAATAAGATGATATAATCATATTAGAGGTGAAGTCTATGAAAAAGAAATATTATATATATGAAATGGATATAAATATTTTAAATATCATTTCAATCGTAATATTAGTAGCTACAGTATTGTTAAGCTTTCTATTAAATAAAACCATACTTATAAAATCATTTATCATAAATGATTACTTTATATTCATATTAGCATTCATCTGTTACTTAATACTTCATGAAATCTTACATAGTATTGCATACGTTATTCATGGTGCTAACTTTAAAAACGTTACATACGGCATGGCTTTAGAAAAAGGTGTTTTCTACTGCCTGTGTAAGCAAAATATAACTAAAAAAAACATCCTAATATCTTTAATGTACCCACTATTTTTTATTGGAATAGTAACATATATAATATCTATAATTTATAGTCTTCCATTATTGCACATTCTTTCAATCTGCAATATATCAGGAGCCGCCGGTGATATTATAATGTTTATATTTATAATTAAATTGCCAAAAGATATAGAATATACTGAATTTGATAATGAAACGTCATTTGGAATATATACAAATAAAGAAATTTCACAAGAAAGACATTTCGGATTAAAATATTTGGGTACAAAAAACACTTTAAAAAGAGAAGACAAAACAAAAATAAAAATAAGTAAAGTAAGTAAAATATCATTAATAATTATAATACTATTCGGCCTTCTTACGAAACTTATATAATATAATATGATATAATTAAAAAAGGTGATGAAAATGAAAATATATAATACACTAACTAGAAAAATAGAAGAATTTATTCCAAACGAAGAAGGAAAAGTAAAATTCTATACATGTGGTCCCACTGTCTACCACTTCCAGCACATCGGTAATATGCGAAATTACATAGGCCATGATATATTAGATAAAACATTAAGATATCTAGGATATGATGTTTATAGAGTAATGAATATAACCGACGTTGGGCACCTAACAAGTGATTCAGATTCAGGCGACGATAAAATGGTTAAAAGCGCGAAAGATCAAAATAAAACTGTCATGGATATTGCTAAATTTTATACAAAGCAGTTTTTTGACGATTTTAAGATGCTAAATAATAAAGTTCCAGAAGTGATTGCCCCAGCGACTGATTATATTGAAGATTATATTAAAATAATACAAAAAATATTAGAAAACGGTTATGCCTATATTGAAGGAGGAAATGTATACTTCGATACCTCAAAATTAGATGATTATTATAAACTTACAAACCACAAAGAAGATGAAATGGTTGTTGGTATAAGAGAAGGCGTAGAATATGATAAAAACAAGCACAATCAAGCTGACTTTGTTTTATGGTTCACTAAATCAAAATTCGAAGATCAAGAACTAAAATGGGAAAGCCCTTGGGGCTATGGCTATCCAGGATGGCACATTGAATGTACAGGAATAAACATCCATTACTGCGGTGAATACTTAGATATTCATGGTGGCGGAATTGATAATATTTTTCCCCATCACACAAACGAAATTGCTCAAAGTGAAGCCTATTTGGGCCATAAATGGTGTAATTACTGGTTTCATAATGAACACCTAATGGATGAGTCTGGGAAAATGAGTAAAAGTAAAGGCGCTATCCTTACGGTTTCTGTATTAAAAGAAAAAGGCTATAACCCATTAAGTTTTAGATATATGTGTCTAGCTAGTCATTATAGAAAACAATTAGTATTTAATTATGAGTCGCTAGATAATGCCTCCATTTCCTATGAAAAATTATTAAACAAAACAAGAAGCCTTAAAGAAAACAAAAATGACAAGGTAAATAAAGAAAACATTAAACAATATCAAGATAAATTTAAAGAAGCCCTAGAAAATGATTTAAATACTTCACTTGCCCTAACTACTTTATATGATGTTTTAAAAAGCAATTTAAATAATAATGAAAAACTATATTTAATTAAAGACTTTGATAAAGTATTAAGCTTAGACTTATTAAAAGAAAATGAAATAGATGATGAATTAAAAAAATATATAGAAACTAAAATAGAAGAAAGAAATAACGCTAAAAAAGACAAAAACTTTGAACTTGCGGACAAAATTAGAGAAGAGCTTTTAAAAAAGAATATCATTATTAAAGATACTAGAGAAGGAACAAAATACGAAGTAAAATGAATGGAATAATAATCGTAAATAAACCTAAAGGATTAACCAGTAGAGATGTAGTTAATAAAATAAGCAAAATATTAAACATAAAAAAAGTTGGGCATAATGGAACCTTAGATCCCTTAGCTGAAGGCGTGCTAGTTATATGTATAGGTAAATATACTAAATTAAATGAAATGCTTACAGCTAAAGAAAAAGAATATATTGCAAAAGTAACCATAGGTATAAAAACTGATACTTTGGATATAACCGGAAATGTTTTAGAAGAAAAAAAAGAAACATTAAATATAAGTGATTTAAAACACGCCATTAAAACTTTTCCCAAAAAGTATAAGCAAGAAGTACCAAAATACTCAGCCGTTAAAGTTGATGGTAAAAAACTTTATGAATACGCTAGAGAAAATATTGAGATAAAACTTCCTAGAAAAGAAGTAACCATTAAATCTTTATGTCTCCTAGATTATAATGAAAATAGTTTTACCATTAAAACCTTAGTTAGTAAAGGAACATATATAAGAAGCTTAATTAGAGACTTACTTCAAAATATGAATACAATTGGGACAATGAGTAGTCTGACAAGAACTAGACAAGGCACATTTAAAATAGATGATTCATATACTTTAGAAGATATCGAAAAAGGAAACTACCGAATCCTTAAGATAAAGGACATATTGGACATTCCTAATATTAAAGTAGATGAAGAACTCAAAAAGAAAATAATAAATGGCGCTAAATTAAAGGGAAAATACCCGGAAGAAGTACTTTTCATAGATGAAGAAGATAATGAACTTGCTATATATAAAAAAGACAATGATATAATGAAAATCAAAATTATGCTTTAAAATCACAACTAAAAACTATTTAAAGAATTGATATAAAAAACACAATAATTTAATATATAAAGTCCAAATATCATTGCTTGAAACACATAATGTATTATGATATAATTATTATAGAAAGTAGGGGAAACATTGTGAAAGAATTATTAGAAAAAATTAATCCGAAAAAAAATGTTGTAGTTTCTGGTGACATGCTTTCTGGAAAAACTACAGGTGTATTATTTCCATTATTTAATAAAATAATGGATAATAATGAAAATGTTATAGTTTATGATACAAAAGTCGAATATTTAAACGAATATTATGATAAGTTAATAAAAAAAGGATATCAAGTTAATATTATTAATTTAAGAAATTTAAACTATTCTGATGGATGGAATCCATTAGAAAATCCTTACTATTATTTTAAAAGTGGTATGAAAGATAAAGCTGAAGAATTATTAGATAATTTAGGACACATACTTTACCCAGATAATGAACACACGGATCCATTTTGGACCAATACTTCTTCTAATTTATTTGTTGGGCTTAGTTTAGCGCTATTCGAAGATGGAAAAGATGATGAAATAAATTTAAATAGTGTAAATACGTTTATTACAGTAGGAGAAGAAAAAACAGGTGTGAACAAAAAATATTTAGATGAATATTTTAAAGCAAAGGATAAAACTTCTTCTTCATATAATAATGTTTCACCTACTATAATCGCACCAGTAGACACTAGAGCAAGTATCCTATCTGTTGCCGAAAAACCACTTTCAAAATTAGTTGGAAATGAACAAGTAAGCAGTTTGCTTAGTAAGTCAACCTTTAGCTTTCATGATTTAACTGAGAAAAAGATGGCAATATTCGTTATAGGAAAGCCAGAAAGTAAAAACATTAATGTAATTTCAGAAATGTTCTTCAACCAAATTATGCAATATTTAATAGAAACTAGACCTACAAATAAATGTCATATTATACTCGATAATATAGATGATATTGAAAACATTTTATATATTAATAACTATTTAAAATTGAATAATTATTCTAATACTAGATATTATATTGGTACTTGTTCGGTTGAAAATTTTGAAAGTAAATATATGATAACAACTCATGCCATTAGTGATGTTATAAAAATAAAAAAAGATGAAATAGAGCTAGAAAGCTTTGGGGAAATTACGAAATTTAATAATGATATTGAAGAAGTGATAATTGATAAATCTAATATACAATATCCAATTGTTAAAGCACACCATATTAAAGTATTTGACTTAAAAGGGTATGTAGATACTAAACGTATAGAAAAAATGGAAAATTTAGTAAATTCTATGATGCCAGGCTTAGCTGATAAAATCAAAGATAATGATAATCAAACAAATATTAACAATTTAATAAAAAATATCGATGCTAAAATTACTAAGCTCGAAAACGAAAATAAAGAAAAAAGACAAATTACTAATAAAAAAATAGAAAATGAGAAATCGAACTTCAATAATCAAGAAAATGTAATAGAAGATATGGCGAAAGAAACTAAGGATTAAACGGTTGACGAACAGAGTAGTGATTACGTCTATAATAAAGTAATTGATTTAATTACAAGTGCAATAGTAATAAGATTTTATTTCTAGAAAACGTTCCAAAGTCAATTTATTATGCATTTAACAGTCTTTCTTACAAAAAACACTATTTTGATGAATAATTTTAATTTTTCTTGCATTTTCGCATAAACTAGTGTATATTAGTAGTGTACTTATTTCGTGGAACAAAAGAACTCCATCTTTTATTCTAGGATATAAGCGAATACTTAAGAAAAGGAGGATATAAAATGGCTTTAACAAAGGAAGAAAAAGCACAAATAGTTAAAAAATATGCGAAAAAAGACGGCGATACTGGTTCAGCTGAAGTACAAATCGCAATTTTAACTAAAGAAATTAGTGAACTTACCGAACACTTAAAAACACACAAACACGATTTCCACTCAAGAAGAGGACTACTTAAAAAAGTAGGACATAGAAGAAGTTTACTTAACTATCTTATGAAAAAAGATGTTACTAGATATCGTGAAATCGTTAAACAATTAGGATTAAGAAAATAGTAGACACTCTTTTAAGGTGTCTTTTTTATGGAGGTATATATGAAAAAAATATTTGAAACAGATTTTAGAGGAAGAAAGTTAATAGTAGAAGTTGGACAAGTTGCCAAGCAAGCTGATGGTGCAGTATTAGTAAGGTATGGTGATACTGTAGTTTTATCTACTGCAGTTGTTTCTAAAAATGCTAATCTTTTATCAGATTTTTTTCCATTAATGGTTTTATATCAAGAAAAATTATATTCAGTCGGAAAAATACCTGGAGGTTTCATTAAAAGAGAAGGTAGACCAAGTGAAGCTGCAACCTTAGCTGCTAGAATGATTGACCGTCCTATGAGACCACTATTCCCAGATGACTTTAAAAACGAAGTACAAATCGTAAACACCGTATTATCAGTTGATCCTGATAATTCACCAGAAATAACAGCCCTATTTGCTTCTTCACTTGCGACATCAATTAGTAAAATACCATTTGATGGACCAATTGCCGGTGTTAAAGTTGGAAGAGTAGATGGAAATTTCGTCATAAACCCAACTATCGAAGAAACTGAAAAATCAGATATCGACCTAACAGTAGCCGGAACAATGGATGCCATCAACATGGTTGAGTCTTCTGCTAAAGAAGCAAAAGAAGAAGATATGTTAGAAGCCTTAATGTTTGGGCACGATGCCATTAAAGAACTAATCGAATTTGAAAACAAAATCATTAGTGAAATCGGCGAAGAAAAAATGGAATATGAGAAATTAGAAATAACTGATGAACTTAGAAACCAAGTCACTAACCTAATCGAAAAAGACGTCGACGAAGGGTTAAGAATAAAAGACAAATTAGAAAAATATGCTAGACTCGACGAAATAAAAGAAAACCTACTTGAAAAATATAAAATCGAAAACGAAGACTTAAAACCAGAAGAGCTAGCTGAGCTTTTAACTAAAGTTACATTAATTTATAATGATGTAGAATACTCGCTATTTAGAAATATCATAACTAAAGAAAAAATAAGACCTGACGGAAGAAAAATGGATGAAATAAGACCACTATCAGCTGAAATAGATTTCTTACCAAGGACCCATGGATCAGCACTATTTACAAGAGGACAAACTCAAAGTTTATCTGTAACTACGCTAGGTGCTTTGGGCGAACATCAAATATTAGATGGACTTGGGCTAGAAGATTCAAAAAGATTCATGCTTCACTATAACTTTCCGCAATTCTCAGTTGGTGAAACAGGAAGATACGGCGCTCCTGGTAGAAGAGAAATTGGCCACGGTGCTTTAGGCGAAAAAGCCTTACTACAAGTAATTCCAACCGAAGATGAATTTCCTTATACAATCAGAGTCGTATCAGAAATCCTAGAAAGTAATGGTTCTTCATCACAAGCAAGTATTTGCGCTGGATGCATGAGTTTAATGGCTGCTGGTGTTCCTATTAAAGCCCCAGTAGCTGGTATTGCTATGGGATTAATCACAAATGATAAAGACTATACAATATTAACCGATATTCAGGGTATGGAAGACCACTTAGGCGACATGGATTTTAAAGTAGCTGGAACTAAAGACGGAATATGCGCATTACAAATGGACATAAAAATAAAAGGAATAACTAAAGAAATATTAAAAGAAGCTTTAGAACAAGCTAAAAAAGCAAGAATGGAAGTATTAGAAGTTATAACAAGCACTATTGCGCAGCCTCGTAAAGAAGTTAGTAAATATGCACCAAAAGTACTAACATTCACAATTGACCCAGAAAAAATCAAAGACGTTATCGGTAAAGGCGGCGAAATGATTACTAAGATTATCTTAGAATGCAGCCATGTTAATAGTGTAAATGACATAAACGCTGTCAAAGTAGACTTAGAAGACGACGGAAGAGTAGTTATTTATCATACAGATAAAGAAGTAATCGAAAACACAGCAAAAAGAATCAAAGACATAACTAGAGAAGTTGAAACAAATAAGATATATAATGGAAAAGTTGTCAAAGTTGAAGACTTCGGATGTTTTGTTGAACTATGGCCAGGATGCGAAGGACTAGTACATGTATCACAACTAGATACCAAGAGAGTCGAGAAACCAAGCGACATGGTTAAAGTAGGCGATGAAATAATTGTTAAATCATTAGGCTACGATAATAAAGGCAGATTAAACCTTTCAAGAAAACAAGCCATCGCTCCAGAAAAAAAGAAAGAAGAAAAAGAAGATAAAAAATCAGAGTAATTAAAATACTTTGATTTTTTTGTCCAAAAATGTTAAATAATGACAATCAAAACTTTCCCTTTAAAATAAATGATGTTATAATTAAAATAACGGAGTGATACAAGATGGCTAAAAGGAAAAAAAGAAAACAAACAAAAAAAGAAGCAACATATAGTGTAGAGTTAAAAGGAATTTTATTATTATTAGTCGCAATTATTGGATGCTGTCCATTTGGCATAGCAGCTGATATATTTAAAGGCTTTGCCGGATTTCTAGCAGGTGGATGGTACATAGTGCCACTTTTATGCATTGGAGCCACAGGCATATATATGATGATAAAAAGGGAAAATCCCGATTTTATAACATCACGTTTAGTAGGCCTTTATATTTTAATGATCGGTATTTTGACGTTATCACATACCGAATATATTAAAGAACTTGCTGATAAAGGCGCTGAAGCCAGTAAAATATTTACCGAAACTATAAATAATTTAATGGGCTTTGTCAAACATACTGAAGCTATTCAAGGCGGAGGAATGATTGGTGCCATATTCTCAGTCATTGGATATAAACTATTAACCTTAGAAGGTACTAGAGTAGTATGTGTTGCCTTAATTGTATGTGGTACTATCATGTTTACTGGAGTATCCATTTATGATGCTATAACTTATATAAAAGATAAGATGGAAAACATAAAAGAAGCTACTCACAACGTTAAAATAAGAGAAGCCGTTAAAGAAGCTGAAGAACAATACGAAACTGAAGGAAGCAAAAAACTAATTATATCTTCGATGGACGAATTAGAAAATAACACGCCTAAAGAAAAAGAAGAGACAATCCCAGAAGAACATATGGATACCAAAGGCTATCAAAAACCACCAATTGAACTGCTAAATAAACCATCAGGAAGTAAAAGTACAGCTACTAAAGCTAATAAAGAAGCCATCAATCAAAACGCAGCTGCAATCGAAAAAGTTACTAGAGATTTCGGCGTTGAAGTTAAAGTTGCAACAGCCCACATCGGCCCATCTGTAACCCAGTATGAACTTGAAGTAAAATCTGGAACAAGATTATCAAAAATAACTGCTTTAAATAAAGAAATCGCCTTAGACCTAGGAGCTAAGGACGTCCGTATTCAAGCTCCAATTCCAGGCAAAAAAACAGTTGGTATTGAGCTGCCTAACAAAACGACTACACCAGTTTCAGTAAGGGAAATATTAACTGCCGTTCCAAAAGAGAAAGAAGATAGAAAATTACTAGTCGCGTTAGGTAAAAGCATTATGGGAGAGTCAATTTTTTGTGAAATTGATAAAACCCCACACTTATTAGTAGCTGGTTCTACCGGCTCAGGTAAATCAGTGTGTATTAATAGTATGATTACCTCCATTTTAATGCGCACTAAACCAGACGAAGTAAAATTAGTTTTGGTTGATCCTAAAAAGGTTGAACTTTCAATGTATAATGGTGTACCACATTTATTAACGCCAGTTGTAACCGATCCTAAAAAAGCTAATATCGTTCTTCAAAAAATAGTTAAAATAATGGAAGACCGTTATGACCTATTTGAAGAAAGTAAAACAAAAAACATAGCTGGTTATAACGCATACGTCGAAAAGAAAAATGAAACACTACCAGAAGATGAGCAAATTCAAAAATTACCATACATTGTTGTCATCATCGATGAGCTTGCTGACTTAATGCTAGTAGCCGCTAAAGAAGTAGAAGATTCTATTATGCGTATTACACAAATGGCTAGAGCTGCCGGAATACATTTAATTGTAGCTACTCAAAGACCAAGTACCGATGTCATTACCGGTGTAGTAAAAGCAAATATTCCATCGAGAATTTCATTCGCCGTATCAAGCAGTATCGACTCTAGAACAATTTTAGATATGAGCGGAGCCGAAAAACTACTCGGTAAAGGTGATATGCTATTTCTACCACAAGGAGAAAACGTTCCAGTAAGAGTTCAAGGTACATTCATCAGTGATGAAGAAATCAAAAAAGTCGTCGATTATACTATTTCTCAGCAAAAAGCTATGTATGATAAATCACTAACTTTATCAGACGAAGATAAAGGAGCAACTACTATGGTAGATAGTAATGACGATCATGAAGAACCTTTATATAACGAAATTAGAGAATTTGTTATAACTCAAGGTAAAGCTAGTGCTTCATTACTTCAAAGAAGATTTAGACTAGGCTATAATAGAGCGGCCAGATGTATTGACCTATTAGAGGAAAGAGGCATTATTGGGCCACCAAACGGATCAAAGCCAAGAGAAGTTTTAATTAAACTAGAAAAAAAGGAAGATACTGAATAATCTTCCTTTTATAGTGAAAAATATCACTCACAATCAATAGACATAGAAAATATAACTTAAAATTAAATTCTAGTTTTGTCGAAACTATATAATCAAAACCAAAAGCATGCTACACTTTAAACGGTGATGATATGTTAGACATTGATATAGACTCTAAAATGGGCATTTTATTTGTTAGATTATTTGGAAAACTGACAAAAGAGACAAGAAGTAAACTAAATAAAGAAGTAATCACACTAATTAATAATGTTGGTATTCAAAACATTGTATTAAACATCCAAAACTTAAATTATATTGACAAAAGCGGCATAAAAACCCTGGAAAAATGCTACAAAATATGTGAAAAAAGCTTTATATGTGTAAATCCGAGTCAAATAGGTTTAATAAAAAAACTAAACTATGTAACTGATGAGATGACTGCCGTTAATTTAATTGGTGTTTAAAGGAGGCAGATATGGAAGATATAAACGAAATAATTTTAAGAAACGAAAGTTTTATCTATAGTATTGCAAATAAATTTACAAAATATAAAAATAAAGAAGATTTATTTCAAGTAGGATGTATTGGAATGATAGAAGCTTATAAAAACTATGATGAAACTAAAGGGACAAAATTTACAAGTTACGCCTATCAATATATCTATGGTGAAATGAGCAAATTTGTAAGAGAAGATCACACCGTTAAATTAAGTAGAGACATGGCTAGATTAAAAAACAAAATAGAAGACGCAAGAAACCACTTAACCCAAATCTTTATGCATGTGCCATCTAATAAAGAGTTAAGTAACTATTTAGAAATAGATGAGAGAATAGTTGAACAAATATTAAACTATACCGATCCATTTAGCATGGACGAATTATTTGCTGACGACCTGTCCATGCATGAAATTGTCGCTGATAAACAAACAGATTACGACACATTACTAGCCTTAAAAGATGAAATAGAAAATTTAAGTGAACCAGAAAGAAGCATTATGCTAGAAAGATATTTTGAAGACTTAACCCAAACAGAAATTGCAAATAATTTAGGTCTATCTCAGGTAGACGTCTCTAGAAAGGAACAAAAAGCCCTAACTAAACTAAGAAAGGCCTTCAATTGACAAGCAATGCCTATTAAATTATAATAATAATAGGTGATAATATGAAAAAAGGATTTACACTAATTGAACTTTTAGCCGTAATTACAATTATTGGAATAATAACTATGATTACCGTTCCAGCAGTAGGTGGAATAATAAATGACTCAAAAGAAAAAACATACAAAGAACAAGTTAACCTCATTGAACAAGCCGCCAGAACTTATATGTCTAGTAATTCTAAACAGCTTCCAGAAGAAACTTGTAATATAAGTATAAAAAAATTACAAAATTCTGGCTTTCTAACAAATAAAAATATAAAAGATCCACGCAAATCCAGTGAGGACATATGTGGCTATGTTATCATTACCTTTACTAGTAATAAATACAAATACGAATTTAAACCAGTTAGATGTGGTTTAGAAAGTGACACATGTTCATAAGCGTCACTTTTTTTGCATAGAAAATCCCAAAAGACATCATAATATTATTGGGAGGAAAAACATGAAAGATAAATATCAAAAAATAGTAGACAAATATACGCCAAAAGAAGCCGTTTTTTATAATACAATTATTGCTTTTATAATAGGCGGAATTATGGGAATAATCGGGGAACTTTTAATTGAATTTTATCAATATTACTTTTCTGTTTCCTCAAAAGAAGCAACAGTATGTATGTTAATAACCTTGATTTTCTTAAGCTGTCTATTTACAAGTTTAGGTTTTTTTGATAAGTGGGTGAATTTTTGTAAATGTGGACTTATAATTCCAATCACTGGCTTTGCTCATGCAACACAAAGCGCTGCCTTAGAATACCGGAAAGAAGGCTTAGTAACAGGCATAGGAGCGAATATGCTAAAACTATCAGGTGCTGTAATCATATATGGAATTATCGGAAGCTTTGTCTTTAGCCTAATTAGAATGCTGGTGGGACTAGTATGACGATAAAATATAATAATGTTTATATAAATGAAACAGCTACCATCACTGGTCCTTATGAAGCTAATGGCCCCTTAAAAAAATACTTTGATAAAACATATGACGATTTATACTTTAAAGCAAAAACTTGGGAACAAGCAGAAACAAAACTTATAAATGAAAGCATCGATATGCTAAAAAATAAAAGCAATATAAAAACTGCAAGTATATTAATAGGCGGCGACCTATTAAATCAAATAGTAGCTTCAAGTTACGCCGCTTCTAAAATAAATTCCAGTTTCATCGGTATATATGCGGCTTGTTCAACAAGTACTTTAGGCTTAATCTTAGGTGCAAACTTTATTGAAAATAAACTTGCAGAAAACGTAATTACCTTTGCTTCATCACATAATAATGGCGCTGAAAAACAATATAGATATCCCATAGAATATGGTGGGCCAAAACCGAAAACTACCACTTTTACAACAACTGGAGCTGCATCAGCTTTACTAACAAAAATAAAAAAAGGAATAAAGATAGAATCTGGAACTATTGGAAAAGTAGTAGATTCTAAAACCACTAACGTATTTCACATGGGTGCAGTCATGGCTAAAGCAGCCGCCGATACTATTAACAAACATTTAACTGATACAGGAAGAACAATTGATTATTACGATTTAATTTTAACAGGTGACCTAGGAGTATACGGAAAAGAAATTATAAAAGAATATATGAAAGAAGAATATAATATTCATCTAAAAAACTATAACGATACTGGAACTATGATATTTGACGTAGATAGCCAGCCAGTATATGCCGGAGCTAGCGGAGCTGCTTGCGCCCCATTAGTTACTTATAGTTATATATTTAGTCAAATGAAAAAGAAGAAACTAAATAAAGTATTACTTGTTGCTACAGGAGCCTTAATGAACCCAACCATGACTAACCAAAAATTAACAATACCAGCGGTAGCTCATGCCGTTAGTTTGGAGGCAGTATAATGGTATATTTAAACGCCTTTCTATTTTGCGGATTGGTATGTGCAATAGGTCAAATAATACTAGATAACACCAACTTTACACCAGGTCATATTACTGTTATATTTGTTGTTGTCGGAACATTCTTAGATGTATTCAACATATATGACAAAATAGTTCTTTGGGCTGGAGGTGGAGCCTTAGTTCCAATTACCAGTTTTGGACATATGTTAACCCACGGAGCTATTGAAGGATATAACCAAGGGGGCATACTAGGCCTATTTAATGGAACATTAAACTTAACCTCAGCAGGAATAAGCGCCGCCATTATATTTTCTTTCTTCTTCTCGCTAGTATTTGAACCAAGAGATTAAAAATCTCTTTTTTTAATAAAAAAATGCCATACTGGCATTATTTATTATGAATATCAATTTGCGTGTAAGGAATTTCAATACTATTCCTTCTAATTTGAGGTTTTACTGAAGGATTACACTCTAATCTAATCAAATAATTTATACTAGAATCATCAAGCTTATTTATTCCCTTATATTGAACTGATTTAACATTTTCTTTATTTAGAAACACTAATATAAAACTATTTTATAAAGTTTTTTTGATAAAAAAAGGAAATAAAGATTTTATCCAGCATGTATAATATAGAAGGTGATTTTTTGAACTACTATAATGAAATAAAAACTGAATTTTTACAAATAAGATTGACAAACATTTGTTTCCTTAGTATTATTATAATTGACATATTTGATATAATAGTATAGAGACAAAAAGGAGAGATACTATGGACGAAATAATTATTAAAGGTGCCAGAGAAAACAACCTTAAAAACATAGATATAACACTTCCAAAAAACAAACTAATAGTAATGACAGGAGTAAGTGGTTCAGGAAAAAGTTCACTCGCATTTGACACAATTTACGCTGAAGGACAAAGGAGATATGTTGAAAGTTTGAGTGCTTATGCCAGACAGTTCTTAGGTGGTTCTGATAAACCAGACGTTGATAGTATAGAAGGTTTAAGCCCATCTATTAGTATTGATCAAAAAACAACTAACAAAAATCCAAGAAGTACAGTTGGAACTGTAACCGAGATATATGACTATTTAAGACTTTTATATGCAAGGATTGGTGTTCCATACTGCCCAAATCATCATATTCCAATTAGTAGTCAGTCAATTGAAGAAATGGTTAATGATGTTTTAAAACTAGAAGAAAAAACCAAGATTAGAGTTCTCGCACCAGTAGTAGCTTTAGAAAAAGGAACCCATAAAGATTTACTCGAAAATTTAAGAAAAGATGGCTATGTAAGAGCTGTAATAGATGAAGGAGAATATGATTTATCAGAAGATATAGTATTAGACAAAAATAAAAAACACACAATTGAAGTAGTTATCGACAGACTTATCATTAAACCTGATATTAGAAGCCGACTTTATGAAAGCATGGAAACCGCAACTAAATTAGGCAAAGGCAAAGTCTTAATTGATGTAGTAGGCGGAGAAAAAATGTTAATGAGTGAAACATACGCCTGCCCAGAATGTAATTTTTCACTTCCCTCATTAGAACCAAGAATGTTTTCATTTAACGCGCCATGGGGCGCTTGCCCAGAATGCAAAGGCCTTGGAATTAAATACAAAATAGATGAAGACTTAATCATCCCTGATAAAGATAAAAGCATTAATGAAGGAGCGATTACTATAGTAAGTGGTGATGACAACAATATAACTTACACTAACCTCGAAACCGCTTGCCACCACCATAAAATAGATATGGACACCCCGGTTAAAAACTTGACTAGAAAACAGCTAGATATAGTTTTATACGGTTCTAGTGAAATGATGACTTTTAATTATGTATCTAAAAGTGGAAACACTAGAACAACTAAAGGCTTCTTTGAAGGAATAATTACCAATTTAGAAAGAAGATATGTAGAAACCAAAAGTACTTGGATAAGGCAATGGATAGAAAACTACATGACTGAATTAGAGTGTCCAAAATGCCACGGGGCCAGACTAGACGATAGCGTATTATCAGTTCTAATTGGCGGTAAAAATATATATGAAGTCACAAAGCTTTCAATCGGAAGACTATATGAATTCTTATCGAATTTAAAATTAAATAAAGAGGAAAAAGAAATATCAGATTTAGTAATCAAAGAAATTAATTCGAGATTAAAATTCTTAATCAATGTCGGACTTGAGTATCTAACACTTTCAAGAGAAGCCAAAACCCTATCTGGAGGAGAAGCACAAAGAATCAGATTAGCTACCCAAATAGGCTCAAGACTAACAGGAGTTTTATACGTCTTAGATGAACCAAGTATTGGTCTTCATCAAAGAGACAATAATAGACTTATTAAATCATTATTAGAAATGCGTGACTTAGGCAATACATTAATAGTAGTCGAACACGATACTGACACCATGCTTGCTGCAGACTACTTAGTTGATATTGGACCAAAAGCGGGTGTTCATGGAGGAGAAGTCATTGCCGCAGGCACACCACAAGAAGTTATGAAAAATAAAAATAGTTTAACCGCCAAATATCTAACAGGCGAATACAAAATAGAAGTACCTAAGAAAAGAAGAAAAGGAAATAAAAAGTACTTAGAAATAGATGGAGCCTCTGAAAACAATCTAAAAAATATTAAAGTAAAATTTCCCCTCGGAAAATTTATTTGTGTAACAGGAGTTTCAGGTTCAGGTAAAAGTACTTTAGTAAACGAAATACTTTATAGAGTAGTTGCCAACAATTTATATAAAACAAAAACTAAACCTGGTAAATTTAAAAAAATAAAAGGTTTAGAAAATATTGATAAAGTAGTAGATATTTCTCAAACCCCAATCGGCAGGACCCCAAGAAGTAATCCAGCCACATACACCGGCGTATTTGATGATATTAGAGAAGTCTTTACAGAAACGAAAGAGGCTAAAATGAGAGGTTATGATAAAGGAAGATTCTCATTTAATGTTAAAGGCGGAAGATGTGAAGCTTGCTGGGGAGATGGTGTTAAAAAAATAGAAATGCATTTTCTTCCAGATGTTTATGTTCCTTGTGAGGTTTGTCATGGAACAAGATATAATAGTGAAACTTTACAAATAAAGTACAAAGGTAAAAATATTTCGGAAGTTCTAGACATGACAGTAGAAGAAGCATTAGAATTCTTTGAAAACCACCCAAAAATAAAACACAAATTACAAATGCTTATGAATGTTGGACTATCATATATTAAATTAGGGCAATCTGCTCCAACTCTATCAGGCGGAGAAGCAGCCAGAATTAAACTAGCTAAAGAACTTCAAAAAAAACCAACTGGTAAAAGCTTATTTATCTTAGACGAACCTACAACTGGTCTTCATACCGATGATATCAAAAAACTACTTATCATATTAGATGGAATAGTTGATAATGGAGATACCGTTATTGTTATTGAGCACAACCTAGACGTTATCAAAGTGGCTGACTACATCATAGACTTAGGACCAGAAGGAGGAGACGAAGGTGGAAACATTGTTATAACTGGAACTCCAGAAGAAGTTGCCGCTTATGATGGTAGTTATACAGGAAAGTTTTTAAAACCATACTTAAAATAGATAATTTAAAAAATTATATATTTTTTTTTAAAATGACAATAATATTACATATAAAATAATATTTAATATATGGATATCTTTAATTTTTAAAAATAATATGATACTATGAGTATGGTGATAATATGAAAAAAAGAAGAATAAAAAAAGGCCCAATAATTATTTTAATAGGGCAATTTTAATAATAACAAGCCTATCAGTATTTTTAATTTATCAGAAAAAAGAATTAGAAAAAAAGAAAATAAAAGAAGAAAAAGAACAGATTAAAGAAATAAAAAGCCACTATAACATCTACGTTAAAGCAAACAAAGAAGTTAAAATATATAATAAAAAGAAAAAGACTATTGGAACTATTTCAAATGTTGAATTAAAGTTAAAAAAACAAAAAATAGATAAAAACACTAAATATTTTTATGCCGAAAATATTGATGCATATATATTATATAAAGATGTAAATAAAGTTGAAAAACAACCAGATACAAAATATAATTACGTCCCTTATAATTTAGAAATAACAATTAAACCAAATACTGCAATATACATAGATGAAGATTCATACTACAAATTCAATAAAGAAATAACATTTAATCCAATAATGATAGATGATAAATATTACTTTATATTTGATGATAAAAAAGTATATGTAAATAAGGATAATATAAAAGAAAAAAAAGAAATTGATAAATATAAAAGTACAAACGCTATTGCTGTTATAAACTATCACTACGTAATCGATGAAGAACAAGCCAAAGAATGCAGGCAAAATATATGCTTAAGAGATTACAAATATGATGAACAAATGAAATACTTAAAAGAAAATAATTATTATACTGCAACATTAGAAGAGCTAGAATTATGGATAGATGGTAAAATAAATTTACCAGAAAAAACTGTAGTTATAACTATTGATGATGGCTGGTATTTACCACACAATATTGAAATATTAGAAAAATATAATCTTCATGCCACTTTATTTTTAATAGGCCACCTTGCTTCCCCAGATGATTATAAATCACCAAATTTAGAAATTCATTCACACACATGGAATATGCATAATTTAAAAGAATGCCCTATAGGTAGAGGTGGAGCCATTTTGTGCAAAAATAAAGAATATATAGTAAATGACTTAAAGAAAAGCAGTGAAAGCTTAAATAACTCTAAGTATTTCGCTTATCCATTTTACGAATATAACGACCATGCAATAGAAGCTCTTAAAGAAGCCGGATTTACTATGGCTTTTGCCGGTGGGGGAAGAAAAGTAACTAGGGGAATAGACAAGTATAAAATACCGAGATTTGGCATTTCTAATACCGATTCTCTTGAAAAAATAAAAAGCATAATAAGCTAATAATGTTAAAAGGTGAAAAAATGAAGAAATGTCTAAAAGCATTATGCATAATTTTAATACTTTTAATGCCACTAAACATAAAAGCTATAGAACTAGATATAAGTTCTAAAAATGCCATTTTATATAATATGGATAGTAATGAAGTATTATATGAGAAAAATTCCGAAAATAAAGTTCAAATAGCATCTTTAACTAAAATAATGACAGCCATGGTGGCTTTAGAAAATATAGATGATTTAGATAAAACGGTTATCATAAATAGCAGCGACCTTAAAGGAGCCAAAGAAGCAAACTTAGTGACAGCCGGTTTTACAGTGGGAGAAGTAGTAACATATAAAGATTTATTATATGGCTTATTATTACCATCTGGCGCTGATGCTGCTAAAGCCATAGCTAGAAACATAGCCGGTAGTGAAGAAGCATTCATTAAACTCATGAATGAAAAAGTGAAAGAACTAAGATTAGAAAACACCCATTTTAGCAATGTCATAGGACTAGATGATGAAAGAAATTATTCAACTGTTAAAGACCTTTTCACAATTTTCAGTAAAGCCTTAGAAAATGACACATTCAAAGCCATTATCAAAACTAAAGAGTATAAAACATCAGATGGAAAGTTAACCTTTAAAAGCACAATTCAGAAAAATGCCAAAGCCTTTAATATAGAAATTCCATATGTTTTAGGTGGAAAAACAGGAACTACCACAGGTGCTGGTCTATGTCTAGCGACCATAGCCAAAGAAAACAATGTAAATTATATACTTGTAACAACAGGAGCCTTATACGATAAAAAAGCCCCACACCATATCGAAGACGCTAAAACAATTTATGACTATTTTATCCAAAACTATAGCAATCAAAAAATAGTTGATAAAAGAAAAAGTTTCAAAATACTAGAAACAAAATATGCAAAAGAAGGTAAGATAAAATTATACCCTTCAAAAAATATAATTAAATATTTGCCAAATAATTATAATAAGAATAATATCAAGTATGAATATGATGGAGTAGAAAAGGTAACCCCATTTACTAAAAGAAAATTAGGAACTTTAAAAATATATTATAAAAATGAACTGCTATATGAAGAAACAGTATATCTAAAAGGTAAATTACATTTTAGTATTCTAAACTTCATAAAAACAAACACATTAAGTATACTTGGTTTCATATTTATAATAATATTAATAACATTATTAAAGCGAGCTAAGAAATAGCTCGCTATTTATATATTTCATTTTTAAGTAACTCTAAATTGGAATTCATAATTGTAAAATAATCTTGGTTCTCGCTAGCATCAATTTCTGAAATATTAGATAAAGTATGCCACTTTTGAACAGTTACACCAGTAGAACTCACTAAATTTTTAATAGTATCATTTTCTTCCTCATTGTTTTTTATAAAGATATATTTAATCTGCCCATTTTTAATTAACTTTCTAACTTCATTGGTAGTAATTTCAATATTAGAATCACTTTCATCTAAAACATAAACAGTTAAACCATATTTTTCTAAATATTTAAACATATTACTTGATGCTACTATAGTCTTACTATTACTATTTAGTACTATTTCTTTCATTTTTGCATCCAAATTAGAAATTTCGACTTTTAAGTCATCATAATTATTATCAATATTATTATTTAAATAATAACTATCAATATACTCATTAAAACCAGATTTTATATTTTGAGCCATCATTAACAAATTAGATGGATCAAGCCAAAGCTCATTCATATCATAAGTATATTCCATGTATAATGTCGTATCAATTATCTTTAAATCCTTATTCTCATTTCGCATTTTATCTACATAATCTTTTTCATTACTAAGACCATTAAAAATAAATAAACTCGCACTACTATAATCTTTTATTTGTTTACTAGTTAAATTATAATCATCAATATTAACACCATTGGGATAAATACTATTAACCTTGCTAAACTTACCATATAGTTTTTTAGTAATATAGTAAGACGGATAATTAGTAGTATAAATAGTTATATCTTCCATATTATCTCTTTTCAAACAGCCTGTCATACTAAAACATAAAACGAACAAAGCAAACACACTAAATATTTTTTTCATTCATATCCTCCTTAATAACTGGGTCATATCCTGAAGTCCCCCATGGATTGCATCTTAAAATTCTTTTTATTGCCATAATTCCGCCTTTTAACGAACCATAAGTTTCAATTGCCTCTAGCGCATAATTTGAACAAGTTGGTATGTGCCTGCACGCATTATGCCAAGGTCCTGGTATTTTTTGATAGATTTTGATAAGTCCAATTAATACTCTTTTCATATATCATCAAAATAATTATACTATAAAAATAAGCTAAAAGTAAAATAAATATTTTCATATTTACAAATCAAAGAACTATATAATAAACTAAGTTTATTATTAATAGGTTAAAAATGATGGAAAATGTGCTATAATATGATAGGTGATTTAAATGGAACTACTCGATAAATTAAATATCAAACCTAATATTATAAATTTATATGAAACAGCTTTTTCACATACCTCGTACGCTAACGAAAACGACACGCTTAGTTATGAAAGATTAGAATTTTTAGGCGATGCCGTTTTAGAACTTTTAATGAGTGATTATTTATATAGTAGATATGAATATGACGAGGGTGAAATGACTAAGTTAAGAGCACATTATGTATGTACAACCGCAAACTATGAATACTCTAAAAAATTAGGTTTGGAAAAATATTTAAAATTAGGCGTTGGCGAAGAAGCTAGCGGAGGACGCACCAGAAAAGCTATTCTAGCTGATATATTTGAATCATTTTTAGGTGCCTTATATTTAGACCAAGGATTAGACACCGTTAAAAAATTTTTCAACGAAAATGTGGTTCCACATATTGAAAATCATGAAATTGATTTCTTTGATGATTACAAATCTGTACTACAAGAATTTGTACAAACAGATAAGAAAAGCTTAGAGTATAAACTGATCGAAGAAAGTGGCCCTGCACATAATAGACATTTTAAAGTCGAAGCTATCATTGATGGAATTGTCTATGGAGTAGGAGAATCTAATAGTAAAAAAGCTGCTGAACAAGAGGCAGCTAAAGATGCTTTATCAAAAGCACAGAAAGGAAAGTTAAAATGGGAAGAGCATATGAAGTAAGAAAAGCTAGTATTCAAAAAACAGGAGCAGCTAAAGCCAAATTATATTCAATGTATGCGAGAGAAATATATCAAGCAGCTAAAAACGGAGGCACAGAATTAGAAGGAAATCCTTCTTTAAAAAGACTTGTTGAAAAAGCAAAAAAAGAACAAGTTCCAAACGACATTGTTAAAAGAGCAATCGATAAAGTTAATAGTGGAGCCGATGAAACTTATACAGTAGCGAGTTATGAAATCTTTGGACCAGCTGGTTCAAACGCTATAGCTACTTGCCTTACTGATAACGTAAATAGAAGCGTCAGCAACATAAGAGCAGTCATCAATAAATGTCATGTTAAAATGGGAGCTCAAGGCAGTGTAAGTTATATGTATGATCACTTATGTATTGTAAGTTTTAAGGGATTATCAGATGAAGAAACATTAGAAACATTAATAGACGCCGGCATAGATGTAAATGATATTGAGATGGAAAACGATGAAACAATAGTTTATGGCGCACCAAATGATTTATACAAAATAAAAGAAGCTATTACTCAAAAATTACCAAATGTAGAGTTTGATATGGATGAAATAACTATGCTTCCAAAAGAAAAAGTAACATTGACTGGGGAAGATCTAGATAACTTTAAAAGAATGCTAGACATGTTAGATGAAGTAGAAGATGTTCAAACAGTTTACCACAATGTAGAGCTATAAAGCTCTTTTTATTTGACAAACTAACAGAAATAAGTATAATATTCAATCGAAAGAGGGACAGTATGGAAGAAGAATTAAAATTATTTATAGAAAGTGAACCATATAAACTTGGCCACATGACACCAAGCTATATAAAAAATATAGAACAGATAGAAATAATTGAAAAATATATAAAAAATAAATTAAAAAAAACTAGTAAAGAAGAACAAGAATGCATGAAAATAATTTTAGATAATCCTATCAGCTATATATTCGCTCCAGAAATAATCAAAGAAAACAAAGATTTCGCTTTATTACTGGTGATGAATGAATATAAAAATATTGAACAACTACCAAAAAAAATAATTGAAGATAGAGAATTTATAATTGATTTAATAACAATTGCAGGTATCCCCAATGTCATTATTCCAGGACTATTTAATAATATTCCTAGACAGTATTACAAAGATAAAGAATTAGTTTTAATGGCCCTTGAGATAGAGCCATCCATTCTAAAATATATCGATAATGATTTCAGATACAATAGAAAATTTATTGAGGAGTTACTAAAAAAAGATATTCAATATTTGGCATATATACCGGTAGAGATAGAAAATATAAAAGAGATTGTTTTAAATGAAATAAAAGAAAATAAAAGAGCCATTTTCTATATTCCAGAAGAATTATTATATGATGAAGAATTTGTCATAGAAGCACTAAAAATAAATGAATATCTACTATCCATAATAAGTACAAAATTTGATGAGAGAACTTTTTATAAAATATGCCTTAAAGCTGGGATTGAAATCGGAATTCCAAGCTACCTTGTTGAAGACAAAGAATTTATACTAGAATGCATTTGGATTAATAAAGATGCATTTTATAACAGTTTTGGAATTGAAAATTACTTTAATGACAATATGTTTGTTGAGGAATGCGAATGTCTAGGTTGCAGTATAGAGAAATATAATAAAGAAATCGAAAAATTATTAGAATTTTTAAGAGAAGAAGCAATCATAGCTGGCGAAGATGAAAGCTACACCAGATAATTAACCATAGAGCTATAAAGCTCTTTTTTCTTTATAAAAAATATGATAAACTATTTATAGAAAGAAGGTGAGTATATGACAAAAAGTCTTTTTCCGGCAGACACATATATCGTAAAAAACGCAACTATACTAAATAACGAAGATAGACTCACCTTAATTAAACTATATGAACCAGTTATCGGAGCTACTGCTATAAACTTATATTTCACTTTATGGTCAAATCTAGATACCTTAGGAATAATCTCTACCGAATTTACTCACCATAGCCTAATGGCTACCATGCGATTAAAATTAGAAGACATTTTAGAATCTAGAGAAAAATTGGAGGGCATAGGCCTTATAAAAACTTATGTCAAGGAGGGAAATATAAATAATTACATATATGAGCTTTATTCACCACTAGAACCGAAAGACTTCCTTGATAACCCAATACTATCTACCACCCTAGAAAGCAACATTGGAAAAAGAGAATACAAAAAGATTTTAAAAACCTTTTCAATACCAAAAATTGATCTAACTGATTATGAAGACATAACCTCTAAATTTAGTGAGATTTTTGACACCATGAGTAATTCAGAAATAACTGATACCGAAAATATTAAAAGAGTAAAAAGCCTTGATATAACAGTTGATGAAAAGATTGATTTAAACAGCATATTCTCACTGATACCTGAAGAAATATTAAACCACCAAAGTATTAGCCAAGATACCAGATCATTAATATATAAGTTGTCTTTTATATACGATTTAGATGATGAAACACTAAGAGAATTAATAAGAAACTCCGTTAACGAAAAACGCATAATTGATAAAGACAAACTTAGAGAAAACTGCCACAACTATTATACATTTGAAAATAAAAATTCTTCACCATCACTCGTTTATAAAAAACAGCCAGAATATTTAAGAAAGACCGTCAGTAATAATTCTAAGAAATCAAAGCTAATATATACCTTTGAAACAACATCACCATATGACTTCCTAACCGGCAAAAATAAAGGCGTAAGGCCAAGCAAAACGGACCTAAATCTAATTGAAACATTACTTTTGGACTATGAATTAACTCCAGGAGTTGTCAATGTTTTAATAGATTACGTTCTTAGAATAAACGATAACAAATTAACTAAAAACTTTTGTTTAACTATTGCAAGTCAGTGGAAGAGAAGTAATATAAAAACCGTTGAAGACGCTATGAATATATGCAAAAAAGAAAATAAAACGAAAAAAAACACCATCAAAACAGTAAAAAAAGAAGAAAGACCAGATTGGTTTAATAAAAACATAGAAGAAGAAACAGCTTCTTCAGAAGATATAAAAAAATTAGAAGAAAAGCTGCAAAACCTATAGGGAGGATTAATATGCAAAGATTAAAAGAACATTTAAACCCAAAAAATAATCTAAATGACATATTAGATGATGCTTATGAAGAAGCTCTACAAAGTGAAAATTTCAAAAAATTTGTCAGCAAAATTAAATTAAAAAGAGAAGAACTAAGAAAATACACATCTCTTTTAGAAGAAAGCGAAAGAGAATATAACAACTGTCAAAACTGTAAAGGAATCTTAGAATGCAAAAACAAATTAAAAGGCTTTGCCTATCTTCCAAAAGTAACAAACAGTACTTTAGAATTTTCTTATAAATCATGTAAATACAAAAAGAAAATGGACAAGGATAATAAATACCACGAAAATACTTATGCGTATAATATACCTGAAGAAATAAAAAACGCCAGTATGAAAAAAATATACAAAACCGATAAAGCTAGATATGCTACAATAATCTGGCTTACAGACTTTATTAAAAAGTATAAGAAAGATAGCCATCAAAAAGGACTATATTTATGTGGTAACTTTGGCTCAGGCAAAACCTATCTAATAGCTGCCATGCTAAATGAACTAGCTAAAGACGGTGTAAAAAGTGCTATTATCTTTTGGCCAGAATATTTAAATGATTTAAAATCATCATTTAATTCACCTATAAAAACAGAATTTAAAACTAAATATAACACTGTCAAAAAAGCCCCACTTTTATTAATAGACGACATTGGAGCTGAAAGCGTTACCCCTTGGGCTAGAGATGAAATATTGTGTCCAATACTTCAGTATAGGATGGATGAGAAACTGCCAACTTTCTTTACTTCAAATCTAGATTTAAAAGCTTTAGAAACGCACCTATCTATAACTAGCAAAGGAGATGAAATAATAAAAGCTGGAAGAATAATATCCAGAATTAAACAACTTACAGAATATCAAGAATTAATTAGTAAAAATTTAAGACAATAAAATTTGGACTATTTTGATGAGATAATCGAATATTTATTGTTTAAATAATAAAAATAAAGAAAATTAAAAAATACTATTTTTAAATTAATAAATATGTGATAAAATATCATTAATGGCTTTGAAGAGGACAACATTATTAAAAAGTGTTTTAAAGCGAATTTGGGATGGTGTAAGCCAAAAAAAAATAACTTTAATAATTACTACCTTGGAGCTGATTTTATAATCCGGGTAAAACCGTTATCTAATTAAGTAACAAAATAGGATGGTACCGCGCACAAGCGCTCCTTGCATGATTTTTCAGCAAGGATTTTTTTGTTTTTAGGGGGAAGTAGTAAAATGGATAAAAAAGAATTAAGGCGCGTCATAAAGATAGACATGAAAAAGTTTTTAAAAAGGTATTATGGAGTAACCAACGAAGAATTACTTGTAAAATTATCAAAGCTATCCCATAGAGATTTAAAAGAAATCACACCATTATATGGTATAAACTTACACAAAATATGCTTTGAAAGCGTGACAAGAGAAATGCTAGCTAGTGGAGAAATAATTTTAGTTACAGATGGATTTGAAAAAACTGCCCCATACATAAATCCAATGATATCTTTAAATGACGAATTTTTAACCACCTTAGATGAACACCGTGTGTCTTATTTAATAAAAAGGAGAGGATAAAATGATAAACATAAAAGAAGATAAAAGATTAAATACACTAAACCATAGCTGCGCGCACTTACTCGCACAAGCTGTAAAACATCTATATAAAGATGCTAAATTTTGGGTTGGGCCAGTTATCAATGAAGGATTTTACTATGATATGGACCTAAACGGCCATACACTAACTGAGGAAGATTTAGAAAAAATTTCTAAAGAAATGAAAAAAATAGCTAAAGATGGTAAAAGAATATACCGTGAAGAACTATCAAAACAAGAAGCCTTGGAAAAATTTAAAGACGACCCATATAAAATAGACATAATAAATGAACTGCCAAAAGATGAAGTAATAAGCTGCTATACACAAGGGGACTTCACTGATTTATGTAGAGGCCCTCACGTTGATAGTGTTAAAGAATGCAAAAACTTTAAACTATTAAAATTTAGTGGTTCATATTATAAAGGAGATTCAAAAAACAAAGTACTCCAAAGAATATATGGAATATGCTTTGATAACGAAGAAGACTTGCAGAATCATTTAAAGGAATTAGAAGAAGCTGCTATGCGTGACCACAGAAAAATTGGTAAAGAACTTGAAATTTTTATGACCGATGACCTAGTAGGTAAAGGTATGCCATTATGGCTTCCAAATGGAGCTTTAGTAAGAAAAGAACTTGAAAATTATATATATGAGAAAGAACAAAAACTAGGATACCAACACGTTTATACACCATGTGTTGGAACCGTTGATTTATATAAAACAAGCGGACACTGGGACCACTATAAAGAAAATATGTTTCCCTCTATGAAAGTAGATGAAGAAGAATTTGTACTAAGGCCGATGAACTGCCCACACCACATGCTTGTCTATAAAAACTCTCTTCATTCTTACCGTGAGCTTCCAATAAGAATAGGCGAGTTTGCAACAGACTTTAGATATGAAGCCTCAGGAGCTGTTAAGGGGCTAGAACGAGTTAGATGCATGTGCCAAAACGATGCTCACTTATTTGTCACACCTGAGCAAATTGGCGACGAATTTAAAAAAGTAGTTCAATTAATATTGGATGTTTATAAAGACTTTGGAATCAAGAATTATAAATTTAGATTATCACTTAGAGATCCTAATGACAAAGAAAAATATTTTGATGATGACGAAATGTGGAATAACGCCGAAAATAAATTACGTGAAGTTTTAAATTCATTAGGTGTTAAGTACTTTGAAGCCGTTGGTGAAGCCGCCTTCTATGGACCAAAATTAGACGTAGAAGTAAAACCGGCAGTTGGCCCAGAAGTAACATTATCTACTTGTCAATTAGATTTCTTACTACCAAGAAGATTTGAATTAAGTTACATTGATAAAGATGGAACTAAAAAAACACCAGTTGTTCTTCATAGAGCCATATTTGGAACATTCGATAGATTTACTGCATTTATATTAGAAGAAACAAAAGGAGCCCTTCCACTATGGCTTAGCCCAACTCAAATAAATATAATACCAGTAAATAATGAATATCATTTAAAATATGCCGAAGAAATTTACACAAAATTAAAAGATTATTTTAGAGTAACTCTAGATAGTAGAGAAGAAAAACTTTCATATAAAATGCGTGAAAGCCAAATTAAAAAAATTCCATATACTTTAATACTAGGCGATAAAGAAAAAGAAGAAAATACTATTAGCTATAGAAAATATTCATCAAAAGAAACCGAAAGTATGTCACTAAAAGATTTTGTAAAAAAATTAGAAAAAGAGGTTAAAAATAAAAATGCCTAATAAAAATTTTACTTATCTTGATGACGAGATTATAATAGATAGTGATTTTCAAACAAATAGCCAAAAAATAGTATATGAAGAAACGCAAAAATTTAGTTTAAGAGATTTTTTCAAAGGAAAAGGAGCCTCAAGTGGCGCAGACATCATAATAACACCAAATCAAATGATTGCTACTGATGCCTTTGCAAGTGGCCCTGACACCCCAAAATTCGGTACCCACCTCGAAACAGCTAAAATTATATATCAAGCTATATATGGAAACAAACCACCACTTATGTCATATGATTCACAAATAGAAAGAATAGATTGGCAAGAATTAATAACTGAAGATGATAACATATTAATTCAGCTTTGTGATCCTAAAGCTTCTCCATCAATAATATGGCTACCATCAAGCTGCTCGAAAAATCAAATAAAGTTCCTTGAACAGTTAGATAGAGAAATTAGAACAATTAAAATAGAAGACCCCGAATATTTCAAAAAAAACCCTATAATATTTGAATGTATGTATAATGGAGTGGAACTATGTACAATAAATGATTTAAATCTTTTTATAGACTCTTTATGGGAGAATGCAAGAAGAGATGAAAAACCTAAAAAGCAAGGAGGAATAAAATGAGACAATTTACAGAACAAGAATTAGTGAGAAGAGAAAAAGCCGAAAAAATACGTGAGTTAGGAATGGATCCATTTGGTCACGTATTTAATAGAACAGATTGGGCAAATGACATAAAAGAAAAATATGCAGATATTCCACATGATGAATTTGAAAATAGAAATGATTTAGTAACCGTTGCTGGACGTATTATGTTTATTAGAAAGATGGGCAAAGCTTCATTTATTTCTATCCAAGATAAAACAGGCAAAATCCAAATTTATATCTCAATTAACGATATTGGTGAGGAAACATATAACTTATTTAAAACAGCTGATATTGGTGACATAGTAGGAATACATGGTAAAGTTATGAAAACGAGAACCGGCGAAATAACTATAAAATGCCTAGAATATACTCATTTAGTTAAAGCATTAAGACCATTACCAGAAAAATTCCATGGATTAACGGATATAGAAGAAAGATATAGAAGACGTTATGTTGATCTAATCATGAATGAAGACTCCAGAAAAGTAGCATTTTTAAGGCCAAAAATAATCAGATGTATTCAAAATTATATGGATAAAAAAGGCTTTACCGAAGTAGAAACACCAGTACTTACAACTTTACTTACTGGAGCTTCAGCAAAGCCATTTGTCACTCACCATAACGCCCAAGATTTAGACATGTATTTAAGAATCGCTCTAGAATTGCCACTAAAAAGACTACTAGTTGGCGGCATGGAAGCCGTTTACGAAATAGGTAGGGTATTTAGAAATGAAGGAATGGATACTAGACACAACCCAGAGTTTACACTAATGGAAGCATATCTTGCATATAGCGACCTAGAAGGCATGATGAACATAACTGAAGGAATGTTCCAAACTATAGCTAAAGAAGTATTTGGCAAAATGAATTTCAAGTTTTTTGGAAATGATATCAATCTTGAAGGTCCCTGGAAA
The DNA here is from genome assembly GCA_946625165.1 of uncultured Bacillota bacterium. Classification (GTDB taxonomy): domain Bacteria; phylum Bacillota_I; class Bacilli_A; order RF39; family UBA660; genus Coprosoma. The sequence goes on along the minus strand of CAMOSR010000001.1, from coordinate 38,763 downwards.
AGAGTTAGCATGACTGATGCAATTAAAGAAAAGACTGGAATAGACTTTAAAAAAATTAAAGACTTAGATCAATGCCTAAAACTGGCTGAGGAGCACAATATCGAACTAGAAGAACACGAAAAAGCATACGGCCATATCATAAATAAATTTTTCGAAAAATATGTAGAAGAAACCTTAATCCAACCAACATTTTTATATGGCCATCCCATTGAAATTTCTCCACTAACAAAGAAAAATCCTGATGATGAAAGATTTGTTGATAGATTTGAACTATTTATAGGCGGTAAAGAATTCGCAAATGCCTATACTGAATTAAATGATCCAATAGATCAGTTAGAAAGATTTGAGGCCCAGCTTGCCGAAAGAGATTTAGGTAATGAAGAAGCCAATGATATTGATATGGACTTTATAGAAGCCTTAGAATATGGTATGCCTCCAGCTGGTGGAATAGGCTATGGAATAGATAGATTATGTATGTTATTTACCGAACAAGAATCAATTAGGGATGTACTTTTATTCCCTCAAATGAAAAATAAAATATAAGAAGCAGTTTTTGCTTCTTTTTTTGTAATAAATAATTAAAAGCCTAATATAATTAATTAGAAGCACGCCAGGAGGGATAATAATGATTAATAAAAGAAGTTTATGGTTTTTGACTTTGTTTAGTTTAATACTTGTATTAAGTGTGTATTATATAACAATGCCAAGTGAACTTTTAATGGCTACCAACAATGAAAATAAAAAGAAAGAAGCAACAGTTTCAATTAATGAAGAACCAGAGGAAAGTGCTGAACTTGTCGCCTTAAGAGTAGAATCAGAAGAGAAAATGTTAGATAAAGTTACAGAACTCAAGAAAACATTAACGGACTCTAAAGCATCTACCGAAGATAAAAACAAAGCCTTTGAAGAACTGCAAAAATTAAATAAAAACAGGAGTGAAGAAGAAAAAATTGAAACACAAATTCAAAAAGAATTTAATTATAAATCATTTATTAGTATAGAAAATACAAAAGTAACCGTCGTCATAGATAGTAAAAAACATGATGCCCAGATAGCTAATAAAATAATGAGGGCAGTACAAACAAATTTTGACAGTCCAATGTCAATATCAGTTAAATTTCAAAAATAAAACTTTCTACCAAAGAAAGCTTTTAAAATGGGCATTTTTTCTCACTTAAAAGACAAGAGTGCATATAGTATTTATGAGTAAATATAAACCACCCGCCTTAAGAAAGTGAGGAAAATATGAAAAATGGTATTCTAACCAAAAGAGAACGCGAAGTTTTTGAATTACTTATTAAAAATAACAGTACAAGTGAAATTGCCGAAAAACTAAATATCAGTGATAAGACAGTGAGAAATCATATTTCAAATGCAATGCAAAAACTGGGAGTCAAAGGCCGCGCCGGAGCTGTAATAGAACTATTAAGGCTAGGAGAGCTTTCGTTATAAAAAGGTTATAAATAGCCTTTTTTTTCATATCATTAAATAGGTGATCATTATGCTAAAAAAAATATATATAAGAAAAATATACCTTTCAGTTGCTGCTTTATTCGCACTACTACTAATATATTTAATACCTTCTAATACCCCAAAATTAAATATCAAAGAAGAACTAGAATATGTCGATTCAAGCGTCACAAGTACCCCTATATTTCTAATGGATAAAAATAGTTATGTAGCCTTAACTGAAGCTCCGGTATCCGAAAGCAATATTGAAAAAAGAGCGAGAGAACTTATCAAAATACTCACAGTTGGTGGCATGGACAGCAAAGTACCAAGTGGTTTTAGTGCTATAATCCCACCAGATACTGAAGTACTAAGTTTAAGCTACGACCACGACGTATTAAAGATTGACTTTTCCAAAGATATATTAGAAGTAGATAAAGCTCTAGAAGAAAAAATGATAGAAGCCATAGTATATACGTTAACTTCGATCGATAAAGTAGATAAAATAATAATTTACGTAGAAGGAGACATACTAACTAAACTTCCAAAAACTAAAATAAACTTGCCAAGCACCTTAGATAGATCGTTTGGAATAAATAAAGAATTTGACCTTACCAGCACTAAAGACATTACAGACGTTACAATATATTATATAAATCAAATAAACGAAAACTATTACTATGTTCCAGTCACAAAATATTTAAATGATAATAGAGACAAGATAAATATAATAATTGATGAATTAAGCATTAATTTTAATCCAAACAAAAAGCTGATAAGTTTCATGAATAGTGAGGTTAAATTAGTCTCTAGTAATATCGATGACAGAATAATGAAACTAGAATTTACCGGAGAAACTTACAATGTAAATAAAGAGATAAATAATGCTTTAAATCAAACTATATCCTTATCAGTTTGTGATAATTATGATATTGATGAAGTATTTCTAAACACATCACAAAAATTTTGTAAAAATACCACATTAAAGTAGGTATTTTTTTAAAATCACTTGTTCTTTTCGATAAAACATTATATAATTATAAAAGAATAGAGGGGATCATATGAACGAAGAAAAAATAATTACAATTGACAAATATTTTGATGCTGCAAATTATATATCAGCAGCTGAATTATATTTGCTTGACAACCCACTATTAAAAAGGAAACTAACTAAAAATGACATAAAAAAGAAAATAGTTGGACATTGGGGAACTGTACCAGCCCAAAATTTCATATATGCTCATCTTAATAGATTAATTAAAGATTACGATTTAAATATGATTTATATTTCCGGACCAGGACATGGTGGCAACAGTCCAGTAGCTAATACATATCTAGAGGGGACATATAGTGAAATATATAAAGACGTAACCATGGATGAAAAAGGACTAAAAAAATTGTTTAAAAGCTTCTCATTCCCCGGAGGAATTCCAAGTCATGCAGCTCCAGAAACGCCAGGTTCAATTCATGAAGGTGGAGAATTAGGGTATTCTTTAGCCCATGCTTTTGGTGCTGCTTTAGATAATCCTGACCTAATAGTAACTGCAGTTGTTGGTGACGGTGAAGCCGAAACCGGCCCGCTCGCAACATCATGGAATGGTATTAAATTTCTAAATCCTAAAAAAGATGGAGTAGTTTTACCAATATTAAATTTGAATGGATATAAAATAAGTAATCCAACCATATTATCTAAAATGAGTAAAGTAGAATTAGGCAGTTATTTTTACGGTTTAGGATATCATCCATATTTGGTTGAAGGAGAAGACATAAAAAACCTGCATAAAAAAATGTATTTAACTCTAAACAAAGTAATAGAAGACTTCAAAAAAATAAAAGATGGAAATAAAAATACACAATGGCCAATGATTATTTTAAAAACCCCAAAAGGCTGGACTGGGCCAAAAGTAGTTCATGGTAAACAAATAGAAGGAACTTTTAGAGCCCATCAAGTGCCACTACATATAGAAAATGATGAAGACGTGGAAATACTAGAAAAATGGCTTAAAAGTTATAACCCCGAAAATCTATTTGATGAAAAAGGAAAATTAATAAAAGAAATAAGTGACTTTCTGCCAAAAGGAAATAAAAGGATGGGAGCAAGCCCATACACAAATGGTGGGAAATTATTAAAAGAATTAAAACTACCTAATATATATGATTATGCCTCTAACTTTAAAAAACACGGAGAATATGAAACTGAAGATATGGTAGAACTAAGTAAATATCTTAGAGATGTGTATAAAAAAAATGATAACTTCCGAATATTTAGCCCTGATGAAGCCATGTCAAATAGATTATATAAAATATTTGATGTCCAAAATCGTGATTGGCAAGGCTTAATCGCCAATAACGACGAATATTTAAGTAAAGATGGAAAAATTATGGACTCGTATCTTTCAGAGCACATGTGCGAAGGTATGCTAGAAGGATACTTATTAACTGGAAGACACGGACTATTCGTAAGCTATGAATCATTTGTTAGAGTAATCGATTCTATGGCTTCCCAGCACGCTAAATGGTTAAAAGTATGCGAAGACTTATCGTGGCGCGAAGACATATCTTCATTAAACTATGTTTTAACCTCTCATGTTTGGCAACAAGACCATAATGGCTATACACACCAAGAACCTGGCTTTTTAAACCACATAGCCGATAAAAAGGAAAGCATATCAAGAATATACTTACCATTTGATGCCAACAGTTTAATAGTAACAGTAGACCATGCACTAAAAACTAAAAATAAAATAAATGTTATAACTGCATCCAAACACCCAAGTTATCAGTGGCTTAGTATGAGCGATGCCGTTAAACACTTTAATAACGGTATAAGTATTTGGGGATGGGCCAGCACATATACTAAAGAAAAGCCAGATATTGTTATTGCATCAGCTGGTGATACCCCAGTAATTGAAACACTAGCTGCAACATCTATATTAAATAAAGAACTTCCAAACCTAAAAATAAGATATATTAATATTATTGACTTAATGAAATTAAAAAAAGCTCACCCACACGGCCTTACCGATGACACATATGACACCATATTTACTAAAGAAAAACCAATCATTTTTGCTTTCCATGGCTATCCTTCATTAATCCATTCGCTAACATACAATAGACATAATCATAATATGTCAGTTCATGGATATCAAGAAGAGGGAACAATTACTACACCATTTGACATGCGCGTTCAAAATGAGTTAGACCGTTATCACTTAGTTATTGACGCCGTCAAACATTTAAACTTAGGCGATAAAGGGCAGGATATAATAGATAAAATGGAAAAAAAATTGCAGGAACATAATACCTACATAAAAGCAAATGGCATAGATATGTTAGAAATTCGCAATTGGAAATGGCATGACATAAAGAAAGTATCTTGAATTTAAGATACTTTTTTAGTACAATGTAAAAGGTGATAATATGAAAATTTTAGTAACAGGTATGTGTGGATATATTGGTAGCCATACTGTAGTAGAATTACTACAAAATAATTATGAAGTAGTAGGACTTGACAACTTTAGTAACAGCAAAAGAGAAGTCCTAGACAAAATAAAGCAAATTACCAATAAAGAATTTAAATTTTATGAAGGTGACATGTTAGATAAAAACATACTTCAAACCATTTTTAGCGAAAACAAAATAGAAGCAGTTATTGATTTTGCTGCCTATAAAGCTGTTGGCGAATCAGTCCAAAAACCAGTAGAATACTATATCAACAATGTAAGTAGCGTATTAAACTTACTAAATGTCATGAAAGAAAATGATGTAAAAACTTTAGTATTCAGTAGTAGCGCCACCGTATATGGAAACCCAGAAAAAGTACCAATCAAAGAAACATCAAAAACGGGCGGAACAACAAATCCTTACGGTACAAGTAAATTATTTGTTGAAAAAATTCTAGAAGACCTATATAAAAGTGATAATACATGGAATATATGTATATTAAGATATTTCAACCCAATAGGCGCCCACAAATCTGGACTTATTGGAGAAGAACCAAATGGTATTCCAGCTAACTTAGTACCATATGTAACTAAGGTAGCTAAAGGGAAATTAGAATATTTAAATGTCTTTGGAAACGACTATAATACTAAAGATGGAACAGGTGTTAGAGATTATATTCACGTCGTCGATCTAGCACTAGGTCATGTTAAAGCAATTGAAAAACTAAAAAAAGAAAAGCAAGGACTATATATTTATAACTTAGGAACAGGTACAGGCTATAGTGTATTAGATATAATAAATACATTTGAAAAAGTTAATAATATTAAAGTACCATATAAAATAGTAGAAAGGCGAGAAGGAGATATTGATTCATGCTATAGTAACCCAGAAAAAGCTAAAAAAGAATTAAATTTTACTGCTAAATATACCTTAGAAGATATGCTAAAAGACGCATGGAACTATGAAAAAAACTCTCACTAGAGAGTTTTTATAATAAAAAAATCCTTAAAAGGATTTAAATAACTAAAATGGCGTCCCCGGAGAGATTCGAACTCGCGACCCACGCCTTAGAAGGGCGTTGCTCTATCCAGCTGAGCTACGGAGACAACTCAAGTGAACATACCAAGTATACTATAATTTTGTAAAAACTTCAAGTATATTTTAAAAAAATATAGAAAATATGCTATAATCATAAAAAGGAGAGTAGGAAATGTCAAAGATAAAAAATATAAAAGCAAGAGAAATATTAGATTCAAGAGGAAACCCTACAGTTGAAGTTGACGTAATACTAGAAAGTGGAGTTATCGGAAGAGCTTCAGTACCATCAGGAGCTTCTACTGGTAAAAGAGAAGCCATTGAACTTCGAGATAACAATCCAAAAAGATATAACGGTAAAGGCGTACTTAAAGCTATCAATAATGTAAATAGCATCATTAAATCACACCTAATAGGAGAAGACTGTTTAAATCAAAAAAGAATTGACAACATCATGATAGAATTGGATGGTACTAAAAACAAATCCAAACTAGGTGCAAACGCTATACTAGGAGTATCAATGGCCAATTTAAAAGCTGCAGCAAACTACTATAAAGAACCATTATATAAGTATTTTGGTAAAAAAATCACCATGCCTAGAGCTATGATGAATATCTTAAATGGGGGTATGCACGCCGATAATGGCTTAGATTTTCAAGAATTTATGATAATTCCAGAAGCTGAAACGTTTTCCGAAAGACTTAGAATAGGTAGCGAAGTATTTCATAGTTTAAAAACAGTTTTAAAAGAAAAAGGATTAAGTACTAATGTTGGTGATGAAGGTGGTTTTGCCCCTAATTTAAGCACCAATAAACAGGCCCTGGACGCAATAATAGTAGCTATAAAAAAGGCCGGCTATACCCCGGGAGAAAATGTATTTATTGCCTTAGATGTTGCGGCTAGTGAATTCTATAAAGATGGAAAATACTATTTAAAAGGCGAAAGTAGAATATTAACAACAAACGGACTAATAAATTACTACGAAGATTTGATAAAAGAATATCCAATTATATCAATTGAAGATCCAGTAGATGAAAACGATTGGGAAGGGTTTGCAGAAATAACCAAAAAACTAGGCAAAAAAATTCAACTAGTAGGAGACGACCTATTTGTTACAAATAAAGAATATCTTCAAAAAGGGATCGACATAAATGCTGGAAATGCCATACTTTTAAAAGTAAATCAAATTGGAACTATAACAGAGACATTAGAAACTATAAAACTTGCCAAAGAAAATGGCTATAATACAATTATTTCTCACCGAAGTGGTGAAACCGAAGATACTACAATTGCCGATTTAGCAGCCGGCTTAAATTTAGGACAAATAAAAACAGGCTCACTTTCAAGAACAGATAGAACATGCAAATATAATGAATTACTTAGAATAGAGGAAACATTATGAAAAATAAAGGATTTACACTAATTGAATTAATAGGCACGATAGTAATACTTTCACTTATCTTACTCATAATTACTCCAGCAATCACAAATAGCCTAAAAAAAGGTATGGATAATGCCGATGAACAAACCAAAGAAAGCATAGTAATGGCAGCTAGAAATTGGGCTTCAGATAACAAAGATAAATTGCCTACAATAGTTAATTTAAATAAACTACAAGAAGAAGGGTATATAGATGATAACATTAAACTTCCATCAACCACAAAGAACATAAATAGCGCATGCGTTGAAATAAAATTAAAAGATCAAGCCACTAAAACAGCCTATACATACACATATAAAGATAACTGTTAATTAAATAAAAGACGTTAACTAATTTTTAACGCCTTTTTTAATATCCATAATAACAGGAAGTATAATAGGTTTTCTCCCGGTATGCAAACTTATATAACTAGATAAAACATTTGAAATTTCCAGCTTAATATCTGAATAATTAACGTCAGTTTTAATTTTATTATTTATTGCATCTTTAGCTAGATTTTCAAGTTTCTTTAAAAGTTCTAAATTATCATTAACTAAAACAAACCCTCTAGTTATAATACTAGGTGAAGATAAAAGCTTTCCACCTTTCATATCCATATTGGCAATAACAACTACAATGCCATCATTAGCCATAACCTTTCTATCTTTCATAACCGCATTACTAACTTCACCAACACGGTTACCATCGACATAACTGTCTCCAGCTGGAACATATCCTGCTTTTTTAATAACACCATTTTTCATCGAAAGAACTTCACCATTACTTAAAACAAAAGTATTTTCAGAAGGAATGTCACAGCTCACTGCGATATCCGCATGCTTTTTAAGCATTCTATATTCACCATGAAACGGCATAAAGTATTTAGGATTAATAAGCCTAATCATCCATTTAAGTTCTTCCTCATTACCATGGCCAGACGCATGAATGTCGCTAAGTGAAGTGTTAGTATAAACAGTTATACCTTTTAAATATAACTTATTTATTGTTCTTGAAATACTTAAAGAATTACCAGGAATAGCCGATGAAGAAAATACAACAATATCATCACTTCTAAGCTTGATATGTTTATGTGTACCATTTGCAAGTCTACTTAAAGCAGCAAGTGGTTCACCTTGAGTACCAGTACACAAAACGCAAACCTTATCACTAGGTAAACTATTAGCTTCTTCAGGGGTAACAAATAACTCTTTATGTTTTATATAACCACCTTCGATAGAGATTTCAATATTATTTTCCATACTTCTACCGAACACAGCAATTTTTCTTCCATGCCTTTTACAAGTATCAACAATATGTTTTAAACGGTAAATATTTGATGCAAAAGTTGCGATTATAATTCTACTATTATGCCTTGTAAATAAATCATCAAGTGCATCATCAACTTTAGATTCACTATTACTTATTCCCGTATTCAATGCATTTGTACTGTCACTTAAAAGTAGAGTAACACCCTCGCTGCCAAGTCTTGCAATTTTATGTAAATCCGCAATAGGTCCAATTGGAGTTAAATCAAATTTAAAGTCACCTGTGGTAACAACAGTACCATTTGGAGTATGAATAACAATACCATGAGAATCAGGAATAGAGTGAGTTGTTCTATAAAATTCAACACTTATCTCCTTAAAATTATAAACATTTTTCTCATTATATACATATAAATTATTATATTTAATCCCTCTATCTTCAAGTTTTTTCCTAATCAAAGCCGCTGCTTGATTAGGCGCATAAATTGCCGGAATATTAACCTCAGATAGTAAAAACGGAATAGCTCCAATATGATCTTCGTGACCGTGAGTAATAAAAAGCCCCTTAATTTTAGATTCATTTTGTTTTAAAAAAGTAAAATCTGGAATAACATAATCAATTCCCATAAGTTCGCCTCCAGGGAATATGACACCCGCATCAGTAATAATTAATTCATTATTATGCATTACACAATACATATTTTTTCCAACTTCTCCAAGTCCACCTAAAGCGAATATATAAGTTTCGCCTTTATTAAATTTCATAAAATCTCCTTTCTTAAAAGTTAAAACTGACTATAACATTATATCTTTTTTTCATACATTTGGCAAGTTCACATATTAAGCTAGATAAAATATTATTCAATAACCTAATTTGTTGAACTTTAAATCGAATTAGTGTAAAATAATAGATAGTTAGGTGATAAATAATGGGATTATTTGACAAATTTAAAAACGTATTTAAAAAAGAAGAAAAAAAAGAAGTAGAATTATATGATAAAGGGCTTGAAAAGACACGTAATAACTTTCTATCAGCCCTGTCAAGCTTAAACAAAAATCATAATATAGTTGACGATGATTACTTTGAAAATTTGGAAGAAATACTAATAATGTCGGATATTGGAGTTAACACAGTTATGGAAATTATCAGTAGATTAAAGAAACGCGTAAAAAAAGAAAATATTAAAACTCCAGAAGAACTCAAAGACATAATTGTCGATGAAATGTTTATCATATATGTTAATAATGACATTATTGTAAATAAAATTAACTATTCAAAGGAAGGTCCAACAATTATCTTGTTCGTTGGCGTAAACGGAGCTGGAAAAACAACTACTATTGGTAAGATAGCATATAAATTAAAAGAAGAAGGCAAAAAAGTTTTAATGGTTGCTGGTGACACTTTTAGAGCAGGCGCCACTGAACAGTTAAAAGAATGGGCAGAAAAAATAAACTGCGATATTACATATAAAGAAAACGCCGATCCAGTAAGCGTTATGTATGATGGAGTAAATAAAGCAAAAGATGAAAACTATGACGTCGTTTTAATTGATACCGCAGGTAGACTTCAAAATAAAGTAAATTTAATGAAAGAACTTGAAAAAATAAATAAAGTTATTGGTAAACTAGTTCCAGGTTCTCCTCATGAAACATTACTTGTAATTGATGCTACAACTGGTCAAAACGGAATTAGTCAAGCCAAAAGCTTTAAAGAAATTACCAATATTACTGGAATTGTTTTAACCAAATTAGATGGAACAGCAAAAGGCGGTATAGTCTTAGCCATCAAAGACGAAACAGGGCTTCCTGTAAAATTTGTTGGTCTTGGAGAAACTAAAGAAGACTTAAGAGTATTCGATATTGAAAAGTACATATATGGATTATTTAAGGGGATAGAAGAATGAAAAAAACAGATTTAAGCTTAAAAATAGAATTTGTATTATTTATAGTAGTAGTAATTTCATTTATCTCTTCAATATTTACTAAAATATATACATATACAGAATTATTAATGGGAATAATTTTATTAGTTATGAGCTATAATAATCAAAAACATTTTAAAAGAAAATATATGACATATATATATCTAATCTTTGGACTAGCCGTATTAAGTGTCAGCATATTTAAAATGATAAATGGATAAAACACTTTATTTAGTAAACTTATATGATTATTATGGCGAACTATTAACAGAAAAACAAAGAGAATATTTTGAAGACTATTACTTTCAAAACCTATCACTATCAGAAATTAGTGAAAATAGAAACATAAGTAGAAACGCAATTCATAAAGTGATAAAAGAAACAGAAAACAAATTATTAAATTATGAAAAAATATTAAAGCAATATTCAAAATCAAACGAAATAAAAGAAATAATCAAAGACTTAGACGAAGAAACAAAAAATAAAATAGAAGACCTATTATAAGGAGGCAAATAGTTCAAAAGAACTAGTATGTTTAATATGGAAGAAAAAAGAATAAAACCTTGTAAAATAATTTTGATTGGCATATTTATAGTAGCTATTATTATAGCTAGCACATTTACAAATAAACAAAAAGAAAAGCAAAATAATATAAATTTAAGCTTTCCCGATCAAACAGTTAAAAAGCTAAACTTCGAAAAAATCAAAATTTATTCTAAAAATGACACATATTACTTTACCGCTAAAGTAATTAACAAGAACTCAAGTAACTTAAAAATATCATCAATAACAGTTACTATGAACGCATCTAAACCAATTACTTTTTCTAGTTATATCGGCGATGAGCTAAAAAAAGAAGAGTATAAGATACTAACAATGCAGACAAAAGAAAATTTAGAAAAAATTAAATCTATAAATTTTAATGTTCAAACTCAAGAAATTTCTTGAGTTTTTATGGACTTATTGCAAATGTTTTGGTAAAATTAATTAAAGACGAAATATAGAAAAGAGGAAATCAAATGAAAATAATGTCAATTAATGCTGGAAGCAGCTCGCTAAAATTTAGTTTGTTTAATATGGAAACTGAAGAAGTTATCGCAACTGGACTATTTGAAAGAATTGGAATTGAAGGCAGTTGCTACACAATTAAATATAATGGAGAAAAACATAAAGGCGAATCTGAAATGAAAGACCACACAGCAGCTGTTGATCTATTGTTAGAAAAACTACACGAATTACATATTGTAGAATCATTAGACGAAATAGGTGGAGTAGGACATAGAATCGTAAATGGTAAAGACCTATTTGATAGATCAGTAGTGGTCGATGACGAAGTAATGAAAAAGTTAGAATCAATTATCGAATTAGCGCCACTTCACAACGGAGCTAACGTATCAGGCATAAAAGCATTTCAAAAAATATTACCAAATGTACCAATGATTGCTGTATTTGACACAGCGTTCCACCAGACAATGGATGAAGAATCTTATATGTATGCGGTTCCTTATGAATGGTATACAAAATATGGAATCAGAAAATACGGTGCTCACGGAACAAGCCATAGATATATAACAGAAAGAGTTGAAGAAATTTATAATAGAAAAGATCTAAAACTTATAAGTTGTCACATAGGAAGCGGTGCATCTCTTGCCGCCATTAAAGACGGAAAATGCGTTGATACTTCTATGGGATTTACGCCTCTTGCTGGCATTATGATGGGAACAAGATCTGGTGATGTTGATCCATCTATAATCCCATTCGTAATGAAAAAAGAAGGAAAAACAATTGATGATATAATTAACGATTTAAATAAGCATAGTGGATTACTTGGACTAAGCGAAATAAGTAGTGACATGCGTGATATCGAAGCAGCGTGTGAAGAAGGCAACCAAAAAGCCATCCTTGCCTTCAATAAATTTAATAGAAGAATTGCTGATTATATCGCACAGTATTATGTTTTGCTTGGTGGCGTTAATGCTATAGTATTTACTGCAGGAATCGGAGAGAAAGGACCTAAAACTAGATCCGAAGTATGTAAGAGATTAGAATGCTTAGGCGTTAAAATAAATGAAGAAGAAAACAATAAGCGTGAAGACTTTATGAAAATAAGCACTGAAGACTCTAAAATAGACGTCTATGTAATTGCTACTGACGAAGAACTTATGATTGCTAGAGATACATACGAATTAATAAAATAATAAGGAGATAAAACATGAATAAAGATTTAACTTTAGTCATCCTTGCTGCCGGCATGGGAAGTAGATTTGGTGGATTAAAACAAATTGAACCTATAGGACCAAATGGGGAATTTATAATTGATTATTCTATCTATGACGCCAAAAAAGCCGGCTTCAACAAAATAGTTTTCATAATTAAAGAAGAAAACTATGAAATATTTAAAGAAACAATTGGCTGTAGGGTAGAACCATATATTAAAGTTGAATACGTTTTTCAAAACAACGATAACTTACCAAAAGGATTCAATTATCAAAAAGACCGTACAAAACCATACGGCACCGGTCATGCAATTTTATGTGCCAAAGACAAAGTAAATGAAAATTTTGTCATAATATCTGCAGACGATTTCTTTGGATATGACGCCTTTAAACAAGCTGCTGACTTTTTAAATAGCAACAAAGACTTCTGCGTAATTGGCTATAAAATAGGCGAAACATTGTCTGAAAAAGGAACCGTTAAACGAGGCGTATGTATGGAAAATGAAGGGTATCTAACAGCAGTAATTGAAAGCAAAGTTACAAAAGTAGGAAATTTAGTACACTGCGAGCCACTTGACGGTAGCGAAGCTTACAATATAAAGTTAGATCATCCAGTATCTATGTTAATGTTTGGGCTAACTCCAATAATATTTGAAGAACTTGAAAAAGAAATAGTAACATTCTTTGAAAATAATAAAGATAATATGGATACATGTGAATTCTTGTTGCCAGACGTTCTAGACGAAATGATAAAAGAAGGCAAAATAAAGATAAAAGTATTACCAACAACAGCTAAATGGCTAGGTGTAACATATAAAGAAGATACAGAAAATGTAAAAGAATCAATAAAAAAATTAGTGAAAACCGAAGATAATCCTGATGGCGTTTATCCAAACCATTTGTGGAATTAATAATTAAAATTTATTGTATTAATGCTTTAAATATGCTAAAATGTTAATGCAATAAATTTTTATGGCCTGTTGGTGAAGTGGTTTAACACACCGCCCTCTCAAGGCGGCACTCACGGGTTCAAATCCCGTACAGGCTACCATTTAGTTTATAAAAGTCTTGATATTTAAGACTTTTTCTTATTTTATAAGGGTTTTGTTATGATTTTTCACGTTTTTTGTCAAGCACTATTTTTGATGAAAAAGGGTTATTTTTGACCAAAACAAGACCAAAACAAGATCAAAAATATTTGATAATAATATAAAATTTCTTTACATTTTTTATACAATTAAAAATTTCAAATTATTGTTTCTAATTAATATCTATGCTATATTTTATATAAGCAATGGTTAAAATATAGAAGGGAAACAATAAATATGGCAAATATCAAAAAAACTGAAAATAATTTAGGTGATTTTTTTTATAAAGTTGAAGGAAGTTTAACTGAGGAAGATATTAAAGAAATTAACGCTTTCACTTCACAAGTAATTATAATCCTTGATAATACTGTTGGACAAAAAAGCGAAATCATCAATATGATTGATAATGACTATGTTCTTTTTAGTGTTCGAGGTGGGATTAATCCAGATGAAAAATCTAAATATAAGGATAGAGATTATTTTGATAGAACATTAATGTCTCCGAAAGCACTTTCTAAAGTAATAGAGTATTTCGAAAATATAGAAAGAATGATAAAACCAGAGTGGACAGAAACACAAAAGGCTATGTTTTTATATGGCGCATTAGCAAGAGACAATAGTTATGATTATAAGGATTATGAAAGTGATATTCATAATGCAGGTACTACTTTAAGAAGTTTGAATGGATTATTATATCAACGTCAAGTGTGTGCTGGATTTGCACTATCATTCAAAGAGGGCATGGATAGGCTAGGAATTCCATGCTTGTTCAGAAATAGAATGCATGAACATGATTATAATTTAATAGAGGTTGATGGGAAAATTATTGGTGTTGATTTAACATGGGATTTAACCTCTAACTTATGTGACTATAGATGGTTTGGTTCTGAAGATTTTATTAGTAATGAAAAGATGGGAAAATATCATACTCCTAAAGAAGAACCATTATCATATTTTTTTCCTGATTCGTTTGATTTTTTTGATGTTCAATTTGATAAATCTATTGTTCAAGATCCTTCAGAGAGAATATTTGATCTTGATAGTATTTCGAAAAGTGAAATTCAAAGTAATATAGATGTTATCCGAAACAGCTTATTAAATTATAATAATGAAGCAATGACCAATATAGATATTAATGACACATCTTATTATCCTTTATATGGTGACTACATACAACAGATAAAGTTCGAAAGATACGTTAGTCCATTAAAAAAAGAATTAACATCAGAGCTAGACTATTATGAACTTGCAAAAATACTTCAGCAAATAGATTCGCATAAAGAAGCTGCAGAAAATTATTTAAATATTTTAGGTGGAAGATACGGTTTTATTTTAGATGTACTTGCAGGTGATTATGATTTTTATGGTAAAACTGGAACTGATTATGGTATTTCTGAATTAAGTGAACTTGAAATAAATCAATGGTCATTATTTGAAGATTATAGGTTTAGAAATTTGCCACAAGAAGAAAAAGATAGAATATATGATTTGTTAGGAACTGCTCTTAATCAATATTTGAATGATGTTTTGCTTAATTTATATTCAAATTGTGATAAATTTATCGAAAGATATGAAACTTTAAAAGATGAATTTAATTATTATAAAATGGATATAATAGGTAAATTACAAGTTTTATTACATGCGAAAGAGTATTTGTTATCACTTGGTGTAAACGAGAGAGAATTAGAAGAAAAGCTAGATATGATTAATACATTCTTTAAAAGATTTGAAAAAACAGATGAAGAAAAAGCTGAAGATATGATTAAAGCTAAAAAATCAGCAATGGAATTTTATTCTTTGTCTTTGTCTGATGGGACATTAATGAGAAAAAATTGTGAAATAGTTAACGGTGGTAGTTTTACCGATGATGAATGGTTTGAAAAATCGCATGATATATCATTTATGAGAAGTGTATTGGAACAATTAAAAATTGGAGAAAACAGATTATATAACGATGATTTGAGTGATAATGAGTTAGCATATTTTTTAGATGTTATGAATAAATTATGGGAAGGCAAAATAACTAACGAAGAGGCTTATCAAAATCTGATTAAATATGTAAATAGTGAATATGAAACAAGAGTGCAACATAATGATGCTGAACAATTAATGGAAGAAACTGATGAATATGCCGAAAACAATCCAGAAAAGGGTGGAAGAAAAATATAGTTTATAAAGAATAATTTTCAAAACAAGACCAAAAACAAGACCAAATTAATTTATAAACTTGAAAAAATGCTTAAAAATAAAGGAAAAAGCTATTATGGGTTCAAATCCCGTACAGGCTACCATAAATAAAACAAACTAGATAGAAAATATCTAGTTTTTATCATAATAAAAGACTAATCAATTAAAAAAACAAGCAGTATCAAAAGAGTTTTATTTTAAAAACATAAGTTTTATAGTATAATAAACATAGAAGAATAATGGAGGGGCATATGGAAAATGTAAAAAGCATTATGAAAAAGGCAAATAAATGTCTAGATTGTACCAAACCGGCATGTATTGTTGGTTGCCCATTAGATAACGATATCAAAGGATTTATAAAATGCATAAAAGAAGAAAACTACAAAGCAGCATATAATCTCCTATCAAAAACTACTGTATTAGAAAGCATCTGTGGTAGAATTTGCCCACATGAAAAGCAGTGCCAGGGAGCTTGCAGAAAAGAGATAAAAAAAGCGCCCGTAAAAATCGGTAGATTGGAAGAGTTTATCGGTGATCTTGCCATTAAAGACAATTGGAAAATTAGAAGTAAAGCCGAAGCAACTCATAACGTTGCCGTCATCGGTGGTGGGCCAGCTGGGCTTACATGTGCCGCTTTTTTAAAAAAACACGGCATAAACGTTACAATCTATGAAAAGCACAATTACTTAGGAGGCCTACTTTCACACGGCATACCAGAGTTTAGATTGCCTAAAACAATTACTGAAAAAACAGTACAAAGAATAATAGACTTAGGAATAGAAGTCAAATATAACGAAACTCTTGGTAAAACCATCACCATAGAACAGTTGGAAAAAAAATATGATGCCATATTTATCGGAATAGGCGCGAATATATCAAATAGAATGAAAATACCTGGAGAAAAGCTTAAAGGAGTTTATGGCGGTAACGAAATTTTAGAATACAAAAGAAAAATAGACTATGAAAACAAAACTGTTGTGGTATATGGTGGAGGGAATGTTGCTATGGACACTTCTAGAACACTAAAAAAATTAGGAGCCAAAAAAGTAATTGTCGTATACCGAAAAAGCGAAGAAGAAATGCCTGCTGACAAAGACGAAATAAAGGCTGCCAAAGAAGAAGGAATAGAGTTTTTATTTAACAATAATATTATAAAAATTATTGGGAAAAACAAAGTAAAAAGTATAGAATTAATAAAAACTCACTATAAAAAAAGCAAAGATAAATTATTATTAGAAAATATAAGAGACAGCAAGCATAAAATAGGATGCGACTATGTCATAAAAGCAATCGGTTCACACGCAAACAGAAGAACTATGAATAGTTTAAATCTAAAGCTAACTAACAACGGCAGAATAAAAATAGATAAAAAAGGAAACACATCTAACAAAAAAGTATTTGCAGGAGGAGATGCAGCCGGTAATATTGCCACTGTTGCCTGGGCTGCTCGTGCCGGGAGAAATGCCGCCTATACCATAATAGAGTATTTAAATAAATAGAAAGAAGGTAAAAATATGTTTAATTTAAAAGGAAGGGTTGCTGTAATTACTGGAGCAAGTTCTGGACTTGGAAAACAAATGTCTATGGCTTTCGCCAAACAAGGAGCCGATTTAGTAATACTCGCCAGAAGAATAGAAAGGCTAGAAGAATATAAAAAAGAACTAGAACAAGAAGGAGTCAAAGTACTTCCAATAAAATGTGACGTCACAAACACAAACGACATCAACAAAGCCGCCGAAATGACAGAAAAAGAATTTGGTAAAGTTGACATATTAGTAAACTGTGCCGGTTCCTCCAAAGACGCTGGAATTTTAGACATGACAGACGAAGATTGGAATTTTACAATTGCAACAGATCAAACGTCAGTATTTAAAGTGACTAGAGCATTTGCAAGCATCATGAAGAAAAACAACTACGGAAGAATCATAAACATTGCCTCAATGTATGGCTTAGTTGGAAACACTGCTATGGGAACAGTTGCGTATCATTCATCGAAAGGAGGAGTAGTTAATTTTACAAGAGCTGTAGCTGCTGAACTTGCAAAATATAATATTACATGTAATGCTATATGCCCAGGATACTTTGAAACAGAACTTACAAGTGCCGTATTAAATACCGAAGACTTTACCACTTACATGAAGCAAACAGTCCCAATGGGTAGATACGGACGTGCTGGAGAGTTAAATGCTGGAGCCATTTTCCTAGCCTCAGATGAAGCCTCATACGTTACAGGTGTAATACTTCCAATAGATGGTGGATATACATGCGTATAAAAACTAGATAAATTCTTATCTAGTTTTTGAATACTATTTTAAAATTTACCTCATAATAAAAAAAGAAAGGAAGATATTTATGAATGAAAATTTAGAAATGTTAGAATACCTATATAAAGCAAGCAATATGGGGCATAGTAGTACTGAAGACTTACTTGCGGAGCTTAAAGAAAAAGATAACAAAATAAAAAAAACAGTAGAAGAGATAAACAAACAATATGAACACTATGAAAAAGAAAGCTCCAAACTTTTAAAGAAAAATAAAGTAGAGCCAAAAAACGCCGGAATAATGGCCGATATTATGAGCAAGATGAGCATAAAAAAAGAAGTAATGAAGGACAACAGCGATGCAAGTATAGCAGATATGCTTATTCAAGGTCTCATGATGGGAAACTTAGAAATTGACAAAAGAATATCTAATTTCGAAAAAGAAATAGACAAGAAAATAATAAATTTAGCTAAACAGTTTAGAAAATTTGGTGAAGACTACATTAAAAAATTAAAAGAATACCTATAAAAAATATAAAGCAATATTTTTCGTAATATATCTTGAAAGAAATAAAAAAATAATTTATAATAATAGTAAGAAAGTAGGGGTATTACTATGAAAAATATAAATATTGAAAAACTTTTAAATAATCCAAAAACAAAAATAATCCTGATGGTTATATTATTATTAATAATTGTCTTTCCAATGTGGTATGGCACACGTGATAAAAAGGGAAATGAAAAGGAAAATGAAAAAAACTATGAAACATTTGCCCACACCGAGGCTGAAATAATAAGTGAAGAAACTTTTGAAGGATTAAAATTTACAAATATCTCTTTAATTACTGATAAAGGTTATACAACATTTACTGCCGACGTTATTAATACTAATACTACCGATAACACAATAGAAAAAGTATATATTGATTTGAAAGACAAAGATGGAAAAACAGTAATAAGTCTAAAAGGGCGCATTGGGACTGGCCTAAAACCAAATGAGAAAAGAACATTGAGCACAAAAGCTAAAGGCGAATTTAAAAAAGTAGTTTCAAAGTCAATAAGAGAATACAAAAAATAAGATTTACTAAGTAAGTCTTATTTTTTTTTTAAAATAATATTTCAGTCTGTGTCATTTCTAAATCATCATTTATTGGAATCTTTTTATCTTCTAAATTTTGATTATTAGTGTGCATTGCCATTACTGATTTAGCTTCCGAAATAGCCTCTTTTAAAGAACTATTGTCATTTATATGTTCATCATCTTCAAGTTCAATTGATTTTAAAATTTCTTCAAAACTCGTTTCACCATTTACAACTTTTTGCAATCCATCCTGAAGCATAGTAATAACATCAGAGCCACCATAAACTAATTCCCTTAGCTTTTCTTTAGGAGCATCATCACTTAAAGCATCACGAATTTCTTGATTAATTTTTAAAACCTCATGTATAGGAATTCTTCCGCGATAGCCGTCATTACAATATTCGCATCCTTCTGCATCATATATTTCTTCAATATCTTTTCCTAAAACAGTCTTAAATATCATTTTTTCATAATTACTTGTTTTTCTCTTTGTTTTACAATGTTTGCAAAGCTTTCTAGCAAGTTTTTGAGCAACAACACCTTCTAAAGAAGAAGCAAGTAAATATTTTTGAACATCCATATCAATCAATCGTTCAATAGTATTTAATGAAGTGTTTGTGTGCAAAGTAGATAAAACTAGATGTCCAGTAATCGAAGCTCTAACGGCAATTCTCGCAGTTTCAGTATCACGAATTTCGCCAATCATTATGATATTCGGATCCTGTCTCAAAATAGATCTTAACGCTGTCGCAAACGTAAGACCAATCTTACTATTTGCCTGTACTTGATTAATACCAGTAATATCCATCTCTATAGGATCTTCGACAGTAATAATATTGGTAGAAGGAGTATTTAAATGTTGTAAGATTGAATATACAGTTGTCGATTTACCGCTACCAGTTGCCCCGGTAACTAATATAATTCCACTAGGAACACTGATCATCTCTAACATTTTTTTATAATTTTCATCACTAAAACCAAGCTCACCTAAACCGGCCATACTCATAGAATAATCTAAGATACGAATCACTATTTTCTCACCAGTACTAACAGGTAAAGAAGACACACGCAAATCCAAATCAATTCCCTGTAAAGTAGCTTTTATGGCTCCATCCTGTGGCAATCTAGATTCAGTAATATTCATCCTCGCCACAGTTTTAATTCTGGTTATTAAATAATCTCTAGCATCATTAGGCACTTCTGCATAGTCACACAAAATACCATCAACTCTAATTCTAATTAATAATTTGTCAGCATGCGGATCAAAATGAATATCACTCGCGCCTCGTTTAGCAGCATCAACCAGAATTTCATTTAAAATATCAACTATTGGCATCTTTTGAAAATCAAAAGATCTAATCATTTTATCAACCCCTTATTAAGTTAGGACTAGATTTTATCCTAGATATATTATATAATATATTTAAGATAAAAACAATTGAAAAAGGTGAAAAGAATGTCGAAAATGAATAATAGGGGCTTTTTACTTGCTGAATCTTTAATAGTTTCAACCTTTGTCTTGACAATATTAATTTTTCTTTTTGTCCAGTTTAGGACCCTAATGATTAATTATAAAAAAAGTTATACATATAATAACACACAAAATATATATGATTTAGGTTCTATGGCTGACTACCTAAAAAAAGCCTCAAACCCTAGCAATACTTTGACAGATCAACTAAAAGAAACTAAAAGCAGTTATATAGTGATTTATAATAAAGACAGCAATAACTACTGTCAAAATATTGATCTTCAAGATAAATCTATGTGCCAAACATTAGGAGAAGCCATGGAATTGAAATTTATGATACTTACAAAATCAGACACCAGCACTTTAAAAACAAGTCTTCAAAATGACGGCAATCTAAGCCAAGAAATGAAAGACTTCATTAAAAGATTAAACACAACAAAAATTGAAAACAAAGGTAGATTCATTGCTGAATTTGAAAATGGCAACTTTGCGACCATCGCCTTTGATCAAAATATAAATTCATCTAACAAAACAATATTTTCAAACATTTTAAACAATATAGTAACTTCAGGAGACGGCCTATATAAGGATAATGAAACTAGAGATAGATATATTTATAAAGGAACTAATCCAAATAATTATATGACTTTTAGTGAAAGTACTTGGCGCATACTTTCTATAGAAGCCGATAACAGTATTAAAATAATAAAAAATGAGCCATTGAATAGACAAATGACTTGGGATGATAATACAAATAGTTGGAATCAAGCAACCATACAAAAATATTTAAACAGTGAATTCATAAACGGCCTTAAACAAAACGACAAAATAATTGAACACGACTTTAACATTGAAACACCTAATAGTAAAATAAATTGGAAAGGTAAAGTAGGATTGCTTTCACCAAGTGAATACTTAGCCGCAAACACCGATAATGAAAACTCAAATTATCTATATATTTCACGTAAAAATTGGTGGCTTCTTGGTCAAAATAGTACGAATTTAATACCATATGTAAATAGTGAAGGAAATATTGACAATATACTTTTAAATAATAGTTTAGATGTTCGCCCAGTTATATATATATTGCCTAGCGAGATTACTGGCAGTGGGACCTCTGAAGATCCTTACATAATAAAATAGAAAGGGGAAATATATGAAAAAAAATGGCTTTACTGTTGTTGAATTAATCGCCTCATTTGCCTTGACCATGGTTATCAGTGTTTTCCTCTTTGAAGTTTTAATAAACGTAAAAGATGTTTTTGTCGAAACAGCAATAAAAACAAATTGTGAGGAAAGATTAGCTATTATATCAAAAAACATAAAATATAACATGCCAAAAAAAGGTACAATTAGCTGCAGAGGACTATCATGCACCGCAAACGGCCAAAAACTAATAACCATAAACGAAAATAATGTCATAGTGGCCGGTCAAATCTTTGATATGCCTAAAGATGGCGATAAAAATTTAACAATAAACGACGCGAATTTAATGTCATCTTGCTTAAACGATGACTGCTATTTAAAAGTCTATTTTAAACTTAAAAGTCCCAACCTCTCAGAGGACTACGAATACAATGTGGTTTATTATTACACTATAAATTAATCCAAAAATCAAATAAAATAAAAACCAAAAAAGACGAAATAATACTACAAATTATTCTTGTACATAAAAAAGGCAAATATTTAATATCCGTATCAGAAAGAATACTCATTATCTGCATATGCACAGATACCCCACCAAATGATAAAATCATAACAGTAAGAGTGCATTTAAGTTTTAGAGGAATAGGCTCTAGGCTAATATATTTAAGCCCCTGAGTCATTTCAACAAATCCATTTAATATACTTTGTAAAGTACTATTTAAATTAATATTGTTATCAATTATAGTAGTAAGAACCAAACACACCGTGATAACACCCAATATCAAAAGTAAAGTATTTATACTATTTACTATAGAATTAGTAATAATTACCCCAAAACTTTCGTTATTACTAATTCTTTTCATATGCATATTATCAATAGCTTTTTTTAAACTAAATTTCTCATGACAAGTCACGCTTGGATGAAAACCTCGCATTAAAATTCCAACAATTACATTGCCTAAATAATGACAAATAAGTATTAAAAGCCCAACTTCCTTATTATTTAAAAGCAAAGTTACAGTTCCTAAAATAAACAAAGGTGAAGTAAAACAGCTAAAGCAAAGAATCTTAGTAGCTTCATACTTATTAATTTCTCCATTTAAATAAAGCTCTCTAGTATATTTGGCATTAGCCGGATTTCCTGATATAATGCTCATAAAAAAAATAAACGCACATTTACTATCTATCCTAAAAAGCTTATTCATAATCCCTTTAAATAAGTCACTAAAAAGTTCTACAAAACCATATCTAATAAGTAAACTAGATAAAACTAGAAAAGGAAATAACGAAGGGAAAATATTATTTTTAAATATATTTAAAGAAAAAACTACAGATTCTAAAATGCTTTCTGATTCTGCTAAAATTTCAAACCCAATAAAAAGCAAAACTATCATAATAAACACACTGATAAGTTTTCTCATAAATTCACCTTATTTTTAATAAATTTAATTGTAGAAAGGACTAACCTATGAAAATATATGAAAAACTAAAGAAAAATATTAAACAGCACTATAAATTACTAATAATCTATGCATTAATATTTTGTATATTTACAATAAATCTTCCATATTATATCTCCGCACCAGGAGGAATACTAGATACAAGCAAAAAAGTAACAACTAATGAAACTTTCAACTTAAAAGGCTCGTTAAACATGGCTTATGTATCAGAAATGCACGCGACAATTCCAACTTACATATGGTCTTTATTTGCCAAAGACTGGGACACTGAAAAGGAAACTAAGGCCATTAAAGAAAGTGAAAGCGTTGAAGATATGGAATATCGAAATCATATGCTACTAACCGAATCTAACAAAACAGCTGAACTTGTCGCCTATAAACATTCAAACATAAATTATGAAATTAAAAATAACAAAATATATATTACATACATTGACAAGCTTGCCAACACAAATTTAAAAGTTGGTGACCAAATAACCCAAGTTGATGGCCATAAAGTAACAAATAAAAATTACTTATTTTCATACATTGGCTCAAAAAAACCTGGTGATAAAATTACATTCAAAATTATAAAAAATAAAAAAGAAAAAACGAAAACAGCTACCTTAATTGATGTAAATGGTGAACCCAAAGTTGGTGCTTTATTAACTGAAGACTTTGAAATAAAGTCAAATAGACAAATAAAATTTAATTTCGAAGATCGTGAATCAGGACCATCAGGAGGGCTTATGCTAGCCTTAACAATATATAGTAACTTAAATAAAATTGATTTAACGAACGGCAAAAAAATAGTTGGAACAGGAACAATTGATATAGATGGTAATGTTGGACAAATTAGCGGAGTTAAATACAAATTAATAGGTGCGATAAAAGAAAAAGCCGATGTTTTTCTAGTGCCAGAAGGAGATAATTATAAAGAAGCTAAAAAACTAAAAGAAGAAAGAGGATATAATATAGATATAATCCCAGTAGAGACATTTGAAGAAGCTTTAAGATATTTAACAAAATAAAAAGGAAATAGAGATTTTACCCAGTATATTAATAAATAAGGAGGGTAAAAATGCCAAAAGTAAAAAAAGACTTCTATGAAGCTAAATACGATCTAATGTTTAAAGCAATTTTTCTAAATCCCGATAATAGAGATTTATTAAAACTTCTTTTAAAAAGTACTATCAATAAAGATGTTGAAATAGAAAAAGTACTCTCACCAGAAATTCCAAAACACAATATTCACATAAAAGGCAAGGCATTAGATGTAATAGTAAGAGATAAAAATAATGACATATATAATATTGAAGTGAACTTAGTAAGTGATGATTATATTAGAATTAGAAATGCTGCTTACATATTTACTAAATTTGGTGATGAAGTAAAAGAATCAGAAAATTACGATAATTTTCCAAATATCATCCAAATAAATTTATCATTTGCTTTAAATAAAAACTACCCTGAAATAAGTAAATATGAATTGATAGACAAAAATAATAAAAGAAAATTTACAGATAAACTTCAAATTTATGAATTCAATATAGCCAAAATAAAACAAAAAGAATATAATAATATTAGTTCAAGGTTTTTATCTGCTTTAGATGCCAATAAAGAAGAATTAAGTACATTGTGCAAGGGAGACGAAAAAATGGAAAAATTTGAAAAAGTAGTCAACAATTTAAATAGCGATGAAGAAATGATAGAGTTTCTATCAGCTGAAAAAGAAGAACTTATTATCAATACCATTAAATCAAGATCAGAAAAACAAGGGATTTTAAAAGGAGAAAAAGAAAAAGAAAACTTAATAATTAAAAATATGCTTAAGCAAAATTTAGATGTCGATACAATTTCTAAATATACTGATGTACCTATAGAAAAATTAATAGCTATTAAAGAAGGCAAATGATATACTATTTGTCTTTTTGTTTGAAAATGAAAGAAAAATCATGTTATAATAAAACATGAAAAAAATGGAAGTGAACGTTATGGATAGAAAAAGTGTAGATATGAATAAAGTAACACCTATGATGAAACAATATCTAGAAATAAAAAATGAAAACGAAGATTTAATAATCTTTTTTAGACTAGGGGATTTTTACGAAATGTTTTTCGATGATGCAGAAAAAGTAAGTAGAGAGTTAGAACTTACTTTAACAGGAAAATCATGCGGCTTAGAAGAAAGAGTGCCAATGTGCGGAATTCCATTTCATGCTTCGAGTACTTATATCGATAAATTAATTGAAAAAGGATATAAAATTGGAATTGTAGAGCAATTAGAAGACCCTAAAAGTGTCAAAGGCATCGTAAAAAGAGGAATTATCCAAATAATAAGCTCTGGCACCATTATGGAAGGAGAAACACTAGATGCAACTGACTTTAATTATATTGCCAGTATAACTGACTTTAAACATGCCTATGCCATAAGCTATGCTGATGTATCAACTGGTGAAGTAAGCGCCTTTTTAACTGAACACTCACCATTAAAAGTAGTAAATGAAATCGTAAATTTAGGCATTAAAGAAGTTATAATGACCTCAAAAGTCGATAAAAATATATATTCAGTTTTAAAAAAAGAATTTAATATGCCACTTACTATAACTGATGAAACATCCGATAATTATTCATACATATATAATGACATAACGGACTATAGACTTATAGAATCTGTAAAACATTTAATCGCCTACATAGTACATAATCAAAAAAGCGATTTATCACACCTCCAAAAACTGCAAATTAGAAAATCTGAAGACCATTTAAAAATGGACATTCATACCAAAAGAAATCTAGAACTAACTGAAACCCTAAGATTAAAGCAGAGAAACTATTCACTTATATGGCTTTTAGATAAAACCAAAACTGCCATGGGCGCAAGACTATTAAAAAAATATATCCTAAACCCCTTAGTTGATAAAGAAAAAATTGAACAAAGATATGATATGGTCGAGACGCTATTAAAAGAATTTATATTAAAAAGCGACCTAGAAAAATATTTGCTAGAAGTATACGACTTAGAAAGATTAAGTGGTAAAATTGCCTTTGGCAACGCCAATGGGAAAGATATGCTCCAGCTAAAAACTTCTCTTAAGGCACTACCACAAATAAAAAAAATACTAAACAAAATTAACTTTCATGAAGACATGGAAACATTAGATAACATATATGACCTGTTAGAAAAAAGTATTTATGAAGAGCCACCAGTAAGCATTAAAGAGGGATTCCTAATAAAAAATGGCTTTAATTCTGAACTAGATGAACTTAAAACATTAAGAAAAGGCGGCAAAGATTTTATTGCTAGATTTGAAAAAGAAGAAAGAGAAAAAACCGGAATTAAAAACCTAAAAGTTGCCTATAATAGAGTCTTCGGCTATTACATTGAAATTAGTAAAGGAAACTTAAGTTCCGTAAAAGATGAGTGGGGTTATGAAAGAAAACAAACCCTAGTAAATGCTGAAAGATTTATAAGCCCTATATTAAAAGAAAAAGAAGCCCTAATATTAAATGCTGAAGAAAAAATTATCGAACTTGAATATAACCTATTTACCGAAATAAGAAATGAAGTAAAAAAATATATACCAAACCTTCAAAAAATAGCTAAAATAATAAGTGAAATAGATGTTCTATGCTCATTTGCCACCGTCAGTGAAACAAATAATTATATAAGGCCGGTGTTAACTGAAGATGAATTATACATAAAAGATTCAAGACATCCCGTTGTTGAAAAAGTTATCACTAAAGAATTTGTATCTAACGATATCATCATGGATAAGAATACAAATATCTTATTAATAACTGGTCCAAACATGGCTGGTAAATCTACTTATATGCGTCAAATGGCTATTACTACAGTTATGGCACAAATAGGCTGCTTTGTCCCAGCTAAAGAAGCTAAAATACCGATTTTTGATGCCATATTTACAAGAATTGGAGCTTCAGATGACTTAGTAAGCGGAGAATCTACATTTATGGTTGAAATGATGGAAGCTAATAACGCCATAACAAACGCCACAAATAAAAGCCTAATACTTTTTGACGAACTCGGAAGAGGAACAGCTACCTTTGATGGCATGGCACTAGCCCAATCAATTATTGAATATATTCACGAAAACATCAAAGGAAAAACATTTTTCTCAACCCATTACCACGAACTTACTGACTTAGAAAAAACACTAAAACATTTAAAAAACATCCATGTAAGTGCCTATGAAGAAGAAGGAAAACTTGTCTTTCTTCATAAAATAAAAGAAGGTAGCGTTGATAAAAGCTACGGAATTCATGTTGCTAAACTAGCAGGACTTCCAGATTCACTAATTAAAAGATCTGATGAAATATTAAAAATTTATGAAAATAGTGAAAAGAAACGCGATATTAAAATCCAAGAATCATTACCGTTAGATGAATTGATACCTCAAAAATCAAAAGTCGAAGAAGAACTAGAAAAAATAAACCCCCTAGAAATAACACCGATGGAAGCCCTAAATATTTTATACAAATTAAAAAAAATAAAATAAATCCAGCTACAAATAAATATCTCACTAACGTGAATTAATTTATATCTACTTCTTTATCGAAGTGTAAAATTCAAAAGAAACAAGTGATTCATGGAAAATATTACTTGTTTTTTTCCGCCATTTTTGATAAGCTTTTATTAGAATATAGAAAGTAGGAAATATATGAGGCAAAGCGCAAGAGATAAAAGAAATTATGTAATAATAGGACTATTTTTATTAGTACTTTTTATGACAGTAGGATTTGCCGCATTTAGAACAAATCTTCAAATAAATGGTACGGCAAGCATTAGTACAAACTGGTGTGTAGGTTTTGATAATACTAAGACAAGTACATATCAAATAACAAAAGGAAAGTCTACTGGAACAAGTCCAGCAGCTACTATGGGTTATGATGGAACAGCTTGCAGTACTAATTACGTTCCTATAGCAAACCTAAGTGCAAACTTTTATCAGCCGGGAGATAAAATAGAATATACACTTACTATAGCAAATAAAGGAAGTATAGATGCCGCCATAGAAAGTATAACCGTAGATGGAAGCTCTGTAACAAGTAATCAAACAATAACCAAAGGAAATATAATATGGAAAGTATATATGCCAGAAGCAGTAGTACTTTCTGCTAGCACTGGAACTACAACAATGAAAGTATCAGCCGAGTTTCAAAATACTACAGATTTAAGTAATTACACATTAAATGAATCACAAACAATAACAGTAGGAATAAATGCAGTACAAGATGATGGTAGTGGTGGATTTGAAGTGACAGATCCTGCCTTCAGTGGAACGGGGACTATATATAGATGGAGTATGGATAATCTTTCTATAAATGATACGGTAGCATCACTAACTGAAGGAACAGATTATACAACAGATGCAACTGAATTACCGACTGTGGTATCAACTTTTGCATCCTCAGCTTCAAACTACTATTTAAAACATACTATTGTGAATAATAACGTTACAGAAAGTTATGTATGCTTTATAAGCGATGAAGAACACTGCCTTCAAGGAGGAGGTACTAATTATTATACAGTTAATAGAGGCATATTAGAAACTACAGCAAATCAAAATTGGTTTACTTCACACAATGGTAGTTGCTGGAATAAAACATCCTATTTCCGCTGTAATGGTGGAGGTTTAGTTGTTGATGTGTTTAATGATGGTAGGGTTCGTGTCAAAGGCGGTGGATACCTTTGTGGTGTATACAATGATGGCTCTTCGTATTGTGATTATGACTAATTTATTAATAGTTAATGCCATAGGTTTGTTATAAATTATAAATAACGTTTTTGTAAAAAACAAATAAAATACAAGTAATCTCACTAACTTGTATTTTTTCATGCCAATTTATTGTGTTTGAAAATAAAATTTGATATAATTAAAAAGAATAGGAAAGTGTGATAATATGAATAAGAAAGGGCAAGCATTAGTAGAGTTCATATTGATACTACCGGTATTACTCATAATCCTAATGTCCTTGATTGACGTTGGTAATATTTTTTTAAGCAAATATGAACTAAACAAAGAGCTAGATACCATTACAGCATTTTATCAAAACGGTGATAAAAAAGAACTTCTTGCATATGCTGCAAGTGAAAATATTGTTTTTTCTGAAAGCTTGAATAACCATATGACAGTTTTAACGATAAAAAAAGAAATCGAAATCAACACCCCAATATTATCAAAAGTAATAGGCAAAAAGTATAAATTAGAAACATCTAGATCCATATATGGAGAAGAAAATGACTAATAAAGGACAAAGCCTAGTAATATTCGTATTACTTATTCCTATAATTTTTATTTTAATCACTTTAGTTTGGGAACTTGGTAATTTATCTTTTGTGGAAAGCAAATATGAAAGCGAAATAAAAGAAGCGATTGCCTACGGATTAAGGCATGAGAATGAAAACTTAAAGGAAAAGGTAACCGAACTATTAGACAGCAATATCGAAGGTGAAAAAGATATAGAAGTTTCCGATGGAAAGATTAAAATACATGTAAAAAAACAATATAACACAATTTATAGAGCAATATTCAAAAATAAATTTGATATTGATATAACATATACAGGATATAAAGAAAACGAAAAAATAATTATAATTAAAGAATAGAGGGATTTTATGGCATTAGATAAAGCTAAAATTATCACGATAACTTCAGTAAAAGGCGGTACTGGCAAAAGCACAGTAGCTTTAAGCCTAGCTGGGATAATATCTAAAAGAAAGCTAAAGACACTTATAGTCGACCTTGATTTAAGTGGTGGAGCCATAGCTGCCAGTTTAAACGTGAATTTTAATCAAAACATTCACAGCTTAGTAGATGACATGATGAACAATAGATTTAATCAAATAGAAAAATATGTTAGTAAGTATAACGATTACATCGATATTTTAGCCGCGCCTAATGACCCAAGAGATGCCTTAAAAGTTCATCCAAGACTGTTTGAAACCGCCATAAGACACCTAGAATACAAATATGATATTATTTTAATTGATACAAATAATGCAACAAGTGAAATAAATTTAATCGCATTTGATAGAAGTGACGAAATTATTTATGTCATGACTGACGATCTTATGGATTTAAAAAATATGAAAAGCATGATAGCAATCTATGATGATATGGAGTTAGACAAATACAAAATAATTTTAAATGAAGCATTCGGAAGAAGATATAGCGACCTTGAAATAAAAAATGCTTTAAATAGAGACATAGATTACATCTTACCAAAATCATTTTATGATAAAGACCTCCAAAAATATACTGTAGAAGGAAAAATCTTATCATTAGAAAAACCAGAAAACAAAGGAATATTAGTCTTACAAGACTTACTAGATAAAATTTTAAAATAGGAGGGGCAGATATGAAAGAAAAAACATTCGCTTCGGAATTCGCACATCCTGAAACAGAGTTTGAAGTCAAAGACACAAACGACTATAACGAATTTAAAAATAAAGACCTACTAGATAAACTTAGAAATAATATTATTCAGCACCTAATTGATAATGACGCTTTAAATAATAAACAAGTAGATGATTTTATCAAAACAGGCATTGATGAAATAATCAAAAATTATGGTCTAACTAATAACGAAAGAAACTATATATATAATTTGATTGATAATGAAATAAACGGATATGGACCGCTTACTGAACTTTTAAAAGACAAAGATATAACAGAAATTATGGTCAATAGCCCAAATGAGATATATATCGAATTAGATGGTAAAGTAATTAAAGATGAAAGCGTAAGCTTCATAAATAACGACCACATAATTAGAGTTGTTCAAAGACTGATTCAACCAATAGGCAAAACCATAGATACAGCCCATCCAATGGTGGACGCTAGACTAGATGACGGTTCGAGATTAAACGCAATCCTGCCACCACTATCTTTAAATGGGCCAGTTGTCACAATCAGAAAGTTTAAAAGCGAGCTGGTTGGAATCGAAGACTTTTTAAGAACAGGAACACTCACACCATATATGGCAAGATTTTTGGAATCATGTGTTCACGCCAAGCTTAATATATTAGTAGTTGGAGGAACTGGCGCAGGTAAAACAACACTATTAAACGTTTTATCATCATTTTGTGATGTTCACGACCGAATTATTACCATCGAAGATGCTGCCGAATTAAAATTAAAACAGCCTCACGTAATTTCTCTAGAAACAAGATCAAACAATTACGAAGGAGAAGGAGCAGTAACAATTAGAGATTTAGTAATCAATTCGCTAAGAATGCGTCCAGATAGAATTATCGTCGGAGAAGTCAGAGGCAAAGAAGCTTTCGATATGCTTCAAGCCATGAATACTGGACACGAAGGAAGTATGACAACAATGCATGCCAACAGCCCAGAAGACGCTTTAAATAGATTAGAGACAATGGTTCTAATGAACGGCGTTGAAATACCTGTAACCGCCATTAGAGAATACATAGAAGGAGCCATTCAAATAGTTGTTCAAGTAAAAAGATTATCTGATGGAAGAAGAAGAATCAGCAGCATCAACGAGATAACTGGAATAGAAAATGGCGAAATAAAACAAAAAGAAATATTTGGATTTAATCAAACTGGCGTTTTAGAAAACGGAGACGTTGATGGCGAATTTGTGCTAAACAATTATAGACCAAAAGTATATGATAGAATAAAAGCTAAAGGATTAGACGACTTAAGCGATATTTTTGAAAAGTAAAGGGGCAAGAAAATGAACGAAGTAGGTAAATTTAATATTTCACATACAGATTCACCGGCAAATAAAACTATAACTGTCGTTTTTTTGCCGTCAAATAATATTAAAACCTATACCTACGAACTTTATAAAGATAACATCTTAGTAAACCGCCCGGTAGTAAGTACGGTAGAAACAAAAATAGTATTATCAGAAACCGGAGTATACAATATAAAAGTGAAGGGAACTTTAAATGATGATACCCAAAAAGAATTATCATCAGGATACTATATTATTGATAAACAGGCCCCAGAAATAACAGTCAAAACAGAAAATTTAGAAATCAAAAATACAAACATAGAAAAAATTAATGAAAATGTAGAAGCTAAAGATAATTATGACGGAAATTTAACAAATCAGGTAAAGACAAATATAGATTCCCTAAATTTAAAAACAAGCAAAAATCAAAAACTAGTTTATACTACAGTAGATAGAGCTGGTAACACGGCCTCTAAAGAAGTAAATTTAAAAATTATTGGAAGCGCAGACCAAACATTTATGGTTAAAGGCATACTTATAATATTTATTCTTATAATCGCTTATTTAATCGTAAAATTCCAAAACGCGCTTAAGATCGAAAAGAGAATAGAACCATTCTCATTAAAACCTATAAAAAATAAGAAACTATCATTATCCGAAAAATTTATTGAAAAATATAAAAAAACGACTAAAACCATTAGTAAAAACTTTGATAAATCTGTTATCGCCACAAAATATTCTAAAAAATTAGAAAAATATTTACCAGTCACTAACATTCATATAACAGGAACAGATATCTTCGCAGGTAAAATTATTGCCGCCTTTGTTTTTGTTATTATTGCTATAGTGCTTCAGGCTATAAGATTAAAAATGTTAGAAGGCTACGAAATCATTCTTATTTTTACCATTGGTTTCTTTGCCCTAGACATCCTATATTTCATAAAATATAAAGTATTTAGATGGAAATTAGAAAGCGACTTTATAGCAGCTATTACAATTATGAATAACGCATTTAAATCAGGAAGAAGCATTACCCAGGCTATAGACATCGTAAGCCAAGAACTAAAAGGAACAATGGGTAAAGAGTTTAATAGGATGAGTTTAGAACTACTATATGGGCTTGAAATAGATGTAGTATTCAAAAGATTTGCAAAAAGAATAGATTTAGAAGAAGCAAGTTACTTGACAGCCTCTTTAACAATCTTAAATAAAACTGGTGGTGACATAATTAAAGTATTCAATTCAATTGAAAGAAGTATGTTCGATAAACGAAAATTAAGATTAGAGCTTGCTTCACTAACAAGCGGCAGTAGAATAGTTGTGTCTGTTTTACTCGGCATGCCATTTTTCTTCTGCCTAGTCATAAGTTTGATAAACCCAGAATACTTTGTTCCATTTTTTACCACTAGTATTGGTATCATACTATTGATATTTATGCTAATTTACTATATAATCTTTGTTGTAGTAGTGCGTAAAATAATGAAGGTGGTGATTTAATGAGAAGTCTTGTTGAAAAAATATACTCACAAAAGTCACTAGATGAATTAAACCACGATCTTACTTGTCTCGGAAAAGATACTAAGTATAATGTAACTACTTTTTGTAAAGATAGACTGCTTACCAGTTTAATAGTATTCTTAGCAGTGACTATGTTTACAAATTTTGGTTACATCACAGCACCATTTATAACAATAATTTACTACTACTTATTTTATTACATTAATATCACACGCAAATTAAACAAAAAAAGTCTTAGACTTGAACATCAGGCATTATACTTTTTCGAAATCCTAACACTCACTTTAGAGTCAGGAAGAAACCTAGAAAATGCACTAACAGTTACGTGTGATAATGTAAATTCTGAAATTTCAGATGAATTTAAAAAAGCCCTAAATGAAACCAGATTTGGTAAATCATTAAATGAAGCATTAAATGACATGAAAAAAAGGATACCTTCTGACACAATTAATAACATAATATTAAATATAATTCAAACAAGTCAGTTTGGTAACAGCATATTAGATACTTTATATAATCAAGTAGATTTCCTAAGAGAAAAGCAAATATTGGAAATCAAAAAGCAAATTAACAAAATCCCAAATAAAGTAAGTGTGATTTCTGTCATATTTATCGTACCACTTATTATGATTTTAATATTAGGGCCATATTTAATCAGCTTTTTAGATTAGGGGGAAACAAAATGTATTATTTTATTGGAATTAAAGGAACTGGCATGAGTGCTTTAGCATGCATTTTAAGTGATCTAGGTTATGAAGTAAAAGGAAGTGACCAGGATAAGCACTTCTTCACAGAAAAAGGATTAATAGAAAGAAACATTGAATTTTTTCCATATAATGAAAAGAATATCAAAAAAGATATGATAATCGTATGTGGCAATGCCATTAAAGAAGACAATCCAGAACTATTAAAAGCTAAAGAACTAGAGTTAACTATACACACATATCCACAAATGGTTGCTAAACTTACAAAAATGTTTATGACTGTTACTATTGCTGGATGCCACGGTAAAACCACTACATCAGCTATGCTTCATCATGCACTAAATAACTTAGTCGGTTCAAATTGTTTAATTGGTGATGGAACAGGACATGCAAAAAAAGATAATAAATATTTCGTTTTAGAAGCCTGCGAGTATAAAAGACATTTTTTAGAATATGAGCCATACTATGCAATCATAACAAATATAGAATTAGATCACGTTGACTATTACAAAGATATTGATGATCTCATAGAAGCTTATACTGAATATGCCAATAAAGCTGAAAAAATGATAATTGCCTGCGGAGATGATCCATATACACATAGCTTAGAAGTAAATAAACCAATATTTTATTACGGTTTAGACAACGACAACGATATTATTGCAAAAGATGTTGAATATAGCGAAAATGGAGTATCATTTGACGTTTTTGTTGAAGATAATTACTATGGACATTTTGATTTGCCAGTATATGGTAAGCACATGCTTTTAAATAGCTTAGCCGTTATAAGCGTGTGTTATTATGAAAGACTAGAAGCTAAAGAAGTTGCCAAATCATTAAAAACATTTGATGGAGCAAGAAGAAGGTTTGCTGAGACAACAGTCATAGATAACATTTTAGTTGATGACTATGCCCACCATCCAACAGAATTAAAATGCACGATAAAATCAGCTAAACAAAAATATCCAAATAAAGAAATAGTCGCTATATGGGGGCCACATACATATTCGAGAACAGAAGCATTTAAAGATGATTATATTGAAGTATTAAAAGGCGTAGATAAAGCCTATATCATGGATATTTATGGCGCTAGAGAGAAAGCCGAAGACTTTGGCACTAACATATATGACATCATAGATAAGATTCCAAAAGCCGAACACATATCAGAAGATAAAATGGATAACCTTTTAAAGCACAAAAACGCGGTTTTACTCTTCATGAGTCCAAATGACCTTGGAACCTTTGAAAAAAAATATATTGAAAAATACAAAGAAATAAATCATTACGAAGAAGCTTAAAAGGCTTCTTTTATATTGACAAATTCATCACATAAACATATAATTTTATTGATAGCTAGGTGATCTTATGAAAGAAGAAATATTAAAAATTATAGATAATATGCAAGGGTCATTACTTGGTATAGGCATAGATGATGAAACCATGTTAGAAAAAATTGAAAATAACAGCAATATAAATTTATGTTATATATTAAGTAACGGTGGGAAAGGAAAAAACAAGAAATTTAAACTATTTAAAAAAGGTCGAAGCAAAAAAGTCAATATTAAAAAATTAAAAAAATATTTTAATAAAAAATCAATTGATAACATCCTTTGTGATTACCGGGTAGTAAAAAGATTTATTCGTTCATTTATGAGCGGCAGCATTTATATAAATAAGAAAAAACTATATATATATGGAGACCTAAAAGATCTAAAAAGTTTAAAAGAAAGATACGAACGATATACTAAAGATATCGAATTAATAAAAAATAAAAAATCATTCTTACTTATAGTAAATAATGAAAAAACCAAAACCAACATATTAAAAGATTTAATATATAAAATAACAGACCTATTAAACGACAGCATAGATTACCTAACTGATTTACTTGTAAATTAAAAGGAAAAGGAAGTACAAAATGGATATAGAACATGACGCAGCGAAACACACAAAAAAAGAAGAAATAAAAGGAAGCAAAGATTACATCACATGGCTAGAAGCATATGCAAAGACGCACCCTAGCTTCACAAGCGATGAATACCTATTTAGTAGTCAAATGAGCACAAATGATCAAGAAAATACCGAAAACATAGGCATGCTATATGAAATAATTAAAGAATATGCTACAAAAAACTTCATACTGCCAGATAGCGATGAACTAGGCTGTTATTACCAAATTACATATAATTCTAGTTTTTATAAAATAGGCTATGCACATGGGCCCGAATTTTTCTACTATTGTAAAGTAGTGGAACCAAGCAAAGAAAAAGTCATCGACTTTAACGATATAATGCAGGGCAAAAGCCAGTTTAAAGCAGATCTGGTCAAACTTAAACTAGAAAAAATAGCCATTTTAACCAGTGAATTAAAAATAGCGCACATCCCAGAAGAAATTATCTTAGACACTGTAGCTAAAACATATAGAAAAACTAAAAGAAAGTAATTTAAATTTATAAAAACACTTAAAAATACTTGACTACCAGCAAATTTAATGTTAATATGTTTGTAGACACAAAAAAGTGTTTTTATTTTGGAAAAATACATAAAATTAAAGTAGGTGAATTAAGTGGCAAGTCCAAAGAAATTTTTTAGTAATGTTCATAAAGAAATGAAAAAAGTAAGATGGCCAAAGAAAAAGGAAATGTTAAAGTACTCATTCGCAGTATTAGCTTGTATAATTGTCCTTTCTATATTTTTTGTATTATCTGACATAGCTATCGCTGGCATTAAGACACTAGTGGAGGCTATAGTATAATGGAAAAAGAATGGTACGTTGTAAATACTTATTCAGGGCACGAAAGCAAAGTAAAAGAAAAGCTTGAAATGCGTGCAAGTTCAATGGGAATGGAAGACTATATTCTAAGAGTTGTCGTTCCAGAGACTAAAGAAGTAGACGCAAACGGAAAAGAAAAAGTAAAAAAACTTTTTCCAGGATATATCTTAGTCGAAATGGTAATGACAGATGAAGCATGGTTCATCGTCAGAAATACCCCAGGAGTAACTGGATTTATCGGATCATCTGGTAAAGGAGCAAAACCTTTTCCATTAACTCCAGGTGAAGTTGATAAAATCTTAAGCTCAATGGGTATGAGTAGATTAGACGCTGAAAGCGATTTAAAAGAAGGCGAAAAAGTTAAAGTCATCAGTGGGCCTTTCGAAGGAATGTTTGGAACTATCAAAAGCGTTGACGTCGAAAAAGCCATTTTAGAAGTAGCTATCGACCTATTTGGACAAGAAACTATCGTAGAATTAGAATTTTCGCAAATTTCGAAAGCCTAATCTAGACAAACCACAAAAATTGTGGTACTATTAAATGGCTATATTTTTTAAATATAGATTAAAAGTGGGAGATTGAAATGCGGATATCATTTGAACCACTCGCGAAAAAAGACAAGAGGAGGTGTTTTTCGTGGCAAATGTAGCAAAGAAAATTAAAATTCAAATACCTGCCGGAAAAGCGACACCAGCTCCACCAGTTGGTACAGCTTTAGGACCTGCAGGAATTAATTTAGGAGAATTCTGTACAAAATTTAACGATGCAACCAAAGATAAGATGGGGGATATATTACCAGTTGAAATATCTGTATATGAAGACAGAAGCTTCGATTTCGTAGTTAAAACTCCACCAGCAGCATTCTTAATAAAAAGAGCTTTAAAACTAAAAAAAGGTTCTGTTAATGGTAAAAACGCAATAGTTGGTACACTAACTAAAGACCAACTTCGTGAAATTGCTGAAATAAAACTTCCAGATTTAAACTGTTATGACATCGAATCTGCAATGAATATCATCAAAGGAACAGCTTTAAATATGGGCGTTAATGTAGAAGAATAATTACCACATAATATGTGGGAGGACAAATCCGCAAAAACCACAAGGAGGTAAAAACAATGAAAAAAGGTAAAAAGTATGAAGCTGCTATAAGCAAAATAGATAAGCACAATGCTTATACTAAAGAAGAAGCAGTAAAACTAGTTAAAGAAACTTCTTATGCAGGATTCGATGCTTCAGTTGAAGTCGCAATGCGTTTAAACCTAGATACTAAAAAAGCCGATCAACAACTAAGAGGAGCTGTAGTTTTACCTAAAGGTACAGGAAAAACTAAAAGAGTATTAGTACTAGCAAAAGGTGACGCCGCTAAAGCTGCTAAAGAAGCCGGAGCTGATTATGTTGGCGAAGCTGAAATGATCGAAAAAATCCAAAAAGAAAACTGGTTCGATTTCGACGTTATGGTCGCAACACCAGATATGATGCCTGCTTTAGGTAAAATTGGTCGTATTTTAGGACCAAAAGGTTTAATGCCAAACCCTAAAACTGGTACAGTTACTATGGATACTAAAAAAGCTGTAGAAGAAATTAAGAAAGGTAGAGTTGAATATCGTACTGATT